>JAQNCM010000122.1 GCA_029237615.1 Mucilaginibacter sp. | reverse complement strand
AAAATACAATACGGAGGCGGCCGGCAAGAACACTGTTTTGTTGATTGCAGTTTTGCAAAAAAATGCACAAACAAAGGTTGAAAGAGGCGAAAACAGCGGTCATACCTTATCGCATGTTCAAATTGTACGTAAATTACAACGCGTAACATTATCAGGGAACGGCGGTGAGGTGAAAGTAGCGTTGCCAAATGGCTTTGACCGGCAAAATTGGGAGTTAATTGGCTTTTTACAAAATATATCAAACGGCGTGGTAACGGCCGCTGCGAAGGTTGATTGGGTTGACTAATTGAGTGGTTGATTAAGTAATGTCAAAAAAAAAATTTAAATGAAAGCCATAAAAGAAAAGCATTCTTTAGCCATGCGATGGTTCCATTGGGTAAATTTCCCGATTTTAACGATTATGATCTGGAGCGGGATGCTCATTTACTGGGCCAATGATGAATATTCAATCACCGTCTTTGGGCATACCTTTTTTCGTTTTTTTCCGGATTGGTTTTATAAAACTTTGAAAATACCGCACCGCTTGTCAGAAGGGATGGCTTTTCATTTCCTGTTTATGTGGTTTTTTACGCTTAACGGTGCCTTATATATATTATACACCTTCTTCTCGGGCGAATGGCGTGAACTGGTACCTAAACGCAATTCATTTAAAGAAGCCTGGCTGGTGCTGCTCCATGATCTGCATATTCGTAAAACCTCGCCTCCGCAAAAAAAGTACAACGCGGCCCAACGCATAGCTTACACTGCTATAATTATAATGGGCATAGGCTCAGTAATTACCGGCCTGGCTATTTATAAGCCGGTTCAATTTTATTATTTAACGTGGCTGTGCGGGGGTTACCATTTTGCGAGGATACTGCATTTTGCCTTTACACTTGGATATGTATTCTTTTTTGTGATCCATGTAATACAGGTAATCCTTGCGGGGTGGAACAATTTCAGATCTGTTATTTCGGGATTTGAAGTAGTTAATGAAGAACCAAAAGTTATTACTCAAACTGTAAGCAACGATGAAAACTCCAAATAAAAAAGAACTTACCACTGAGCAAAAGATTAACAGGCGTAATTTTATATCTTTTGGCGCATTCGCCGTTTTAGCGGCCGGCGCTTTTGAAGGCTGGCGCTGGCTTTATAAATCACCCGAAGAAACAGCCGGAATTACCGGCGGTGCGCGTAAACCACTGCGCAGGGCGCTTAACAACACCGAACTGTTTTTTAGAAGGGTATTCAGTGACAACCACATGGTTAAAACCTATCCAAAATCAATGGCTGCCAGGCGGGTAAGGGTTAACAGTGATATTGGTATCGAAGCGGCCAAAAAATTTGATCCGGCTACCTGGAAGCTGCAGGTTAACAAAAAAGCAGGCGAAGTGCTCCAGGTATCCTTACAGGAATTGCTGACACTGCCCAAAACAGAAATTATTTACGACTTTAAATGTGTGGAAGGCTGGGACCAGATATCACATTGGGGTGGCGTAAAGTTCAGTGACTTTGTAAAGCACTTTAAGCTGGAGGATTATGCTAAGATGGATTACGTTGGAATGGAAACCCCGGATAAAGGCTATTATGTAGGAATTGATATGTCCAGCGCCATGCACCCGCAAACCCTGCTGGCGTATGAAGTAAACGAAAAGTTATTGCCATTAGAACATGGCGCACCATTGCGGCTCATTATCCCGGTGAAATATGGCATAAAAAACTTAAAACGCATCGGCAATATAACCTTCAGTAACACCCGTCCGCATGATTACTGGGCCGAACAGGGGTATGATTACTATTCGGGGTTATGAATCCACCGGCCGCTGGTAGTGCACCTATTAAAAATCCTAATTAAATTTCACAGATCAGTATAAGTTAATAAATGAGCCGCAGCCGTTAATGTTGCGGCTTTTTTTATAAGATTTTTATGTTGACGGATGATGACTGAGTTTTTCGAAATTTATGTCCACACCTTTAAGGGATTAGTTTAACATGTTAGTCTAAATATTTGCATATTGCAGTATGCCGGTAGAGAAGCTGCCATTCAATAAACAAGTTGCCTATGCCTGCGGTATGATAGGTTGGAGTATCATGACAAATATTGTTATTGTGATGCTGCCTTATTTTTATCTGCCCCCTTCAAATTCTGGGCTGGTGCCATTTGTACCGCAGTTACTTTTATTCGGTGTGCTTAATATCATGTCGGTAATAGCTGCTTCCGGCAGGTTGGTGGATGCTTTTTACGATCCTTTTATTGCCTCGGTGAGTGACAAAAGCAACAATTCAAAAGGGCGGCGGATTCCGTTTATGAAATGGGCCATATTTCCCGCAGTAATTTTTTGTGCGCTTACCTTTTGCCCGCTCGTGAGGGGCGAAAGTATTTACAATGCGATTTGGCTCACTATTACTCTTATAGGTTTTTTTATGGGTACTACTACCTATATCATCCCCTACAATGCACTTTTACCTGAACTTACTGATACCGCCGCAGAAAAGGTTAAACTCTCTTCTTTTCAGCAGGTAGGATTTGTTATCGGTATTATTATCAGCGCGCTTGTAAATAATTTTGCAGACCTGGTACAGCATTTTTTCCATATAACCAACCGCGATTCATCAGTTCAATATACCATTTGGGGATTATGTGTTTTTGCAGGCATCATTATGCTTGTACCGGTTGTGGCCATTGATGAACGGAGATATATTGTTAACAAAAAACCTTCTCACTTGCCGGTATGGCTGGAAATCCGCAAAACTTTTAGTCAGCGTAATTTTAAATATTACCTCATTTCGGATTTCTCGTATTACATGGCCCTTAGCATTATATCAAGCGGCTTATTGTTCTTTGTAACCGTGTTGCTTCGTTTACCCGAATCAATGGGCGGTTTATTAATGCTGACGATGGTATTGGGATCATTGGTATTTTACCCGCTTATTAATTACCTATCAAAGGAGCGTGGTAAAAAGCCGATTGTTTTATTTTCGTTCGCGTTATTAAGCCTGATATTTGCGATGATATACTTTTTAGGAAAGTTTCCGGTTTCACCGAAAGTACAGGTTTACACGCTGGTGCTTTGCGCGGCATTTCCCCTTGCTTCGTTAGGTATTCTTCCAAATGCCATACTTGCTGAAATAGCCGAAACAGACGCTGCCGAAACCGGTGAAAACCGCGAAGGAATGTTTTTTGCAGTAAAACTGATGTTTGTAAAACTTGGCCAAACCCTTGGCATAGCTTTGTTCGCTTTTCTTACGGTTTATGGAAAGGATCCCGGTCATGATTATGGCCTCCGCTTAAACGGCGCTTGTGGATTTCTACTCTGTTTAATCGCATTTGTGTTTTTTATGCGGTTTAAAGAAAAAAAATTAACTGGCAAATAATAGCTATTTCGTTTTTTTTTATTTCCTTTGGAAATATAATGTTATAATTATGGGGCCTAAATCTAAATTATCGAGGCAAGTCATCCTTTATTTGTTCCCTCTGCTTTTACTTTTTCAGGGTTGCATTGAAATATCTGCACAAAAAGAGGCCCCATCAAAACCAGCCAGTGTAAACGCAGTGGTTTCAAAACTCTCGGTGCAAAAAATGCACGATGATCTTTCTGTTCTATGGGCGGCAATAAAAGAGATGCATCCGGGATATGGGATTTATACTTCCGAAAACAACTTGCAGAAAGCTTACAACAAGACATATCGTTCCATAAATTCGCCACTTACCGAAAGTGAATTTATTGATAAGGTATATCCCTTTTTGTGTAATCTCAAGTGTGGCCAAACTCAATTGAGACTTCCTGTTAATTATAAGCCGTTGCCCACCGAATTTAAAGAACCGCATTTGCCATTTGAGGTTTTAGTTAGAAATCACCGCGCCTGGATCACGACGCATCAAACAGAAAAGCTTAAAACCGGGGATGAAGTTTTAAGCATCAACGGCATACCTGTTTCGGCCATAATAAACCATGGATATAATCTCTATTGTGGAGACGGAAATATTACCTCATTTAAAAACGTACTTTTAAGTGAATATAACGGCTTCGGAGACGCCTGTTATAAATACTATCACTGGATGGGCCCCTACACTGTTAAAGTACTAACTGAAAAAGGAATATCAAAAACGATGGTACTTAATCCTGCTGACGATATTGACTCAACCCGGAGTGCGTTAAAAAAAGCGGACAACTATGCTCATTGGGCTAAAGCTGAGCATACAGGTTATTTACCGCTGCGTTTTTTAAATCATTCTTCTACCGCTTTATTTGAGGTTAAAACTTTCGGGTATGCAGATACCGTTATTTATAAAGAAGCATTTAAACAAATAAGCGAAAAAAGAGTGAAAAATCTGGTGATTGATCTTCGGCATAACGGAGGAGGTGATATAAGAGTAGCCATTAACTTGTTATCATACCTGGCTGATTCCTCTTTTTCTATAGTTAAAGATGTAAAATCAAGGATTCCAGATCCGGCTAGAAATCACTTTTTGAAATATTTTGATACCACACGGACAGATAGTTTTAATAGTGGCTTTGAGGGCGGAGACGAAAGGGATCTATGGTACCATATAAATGTTAAACCTGAGTTTGGACGATTATATGGTCCGCTTGCTACCGCAAAAGAAAACCGGTTTAAGGGAAACCTGTATGTTTTAATTGATGGTGCTACTTTTTCGTCTGCTGCGCTTTTCACAGCAGCACTTAAGGCCCAGTGTAAAAAAGCAAAGCTTATTGGCCGGGAAACCGCAAGTGCCGCTGAAGGATTTAATGGCGTAACTGTTCAACGGTTAACGCTTCCAAATACTAAAACTGTAGTTGAATTTCCGTGGATGCGGGTAGTGGCTGTTACTAAAAATCCATTGCCCGGTCGTGGTATAATACCAGATTACACGGTTAATTATAGCCCGGAAGATGTAGTGGAAAACAGTGACCCTGATTTAGAAAAAGTATTGAGCCTGTTAAATTAATTTAGCCATTGCAACCTACCTGGAGGTGTTGTTGAGCCTTCAATAAACAAAGTGCATTGCGTTGATACAGCCTCCTTTAATTTTTATATTGTTAAATGATCTCATTGCGTAACTGTGTTTAAAAAGGTTTCTACTGCGTAAGTAGATAATTGTCCGCCGGGGCCATTTAGGTTGTAATCAAATCCGTGGGTTGCCCAGGGTAATTTTAGCCAGTAATGTTTTATGCCATGCAGTTGCAGCTTCAGGTTTAGCCTGCGGCTGTGCTCGGGTGATACCAGTACATCATTGCTGCCATGAATAATAAGTGTTGGCACGGATTGATCGCTTACAAACTCCAAAGGCGAACAGGCAAAATATTTGTGAGGTACCTTACTGTAGGAGCCACCTACATAATCATCCATAACTTTACGGGAATCCATGATGAGCGGGTTTGTAGGGATTGAATAGCCCCAAACCATATCTGCCGGGCCATAAAAATCTATCACACCTTTTAACCGGGGTTCATGCAGGGTATAGGCTGCCAGTAACGCGATCTGTGCACCCGCAGAACGGCCCAATATCACAAACCTGGCGGCATCGATATGTAATTCAACCGCATGTTTGCACAGGTAAGTGATTGCTGCCCGGATATCCTCAACCGGGGCTGGGGTTTGGTATTTTGGTGCCATGCGGTAATTTATTGCCGCGACATTATAGCCTTTGATCGCTAAATAGCTGTTGAGCCCGGGCAATTGCTTACTGTCGCCGCCAGCCCAGGAGCCGCCGTGAACCACAATTACACATGGCCTGTTGCCTGTTACTTTAGACGGATAAAAATCAAGTTGCATAGCGGTATCCACATACTTAACATAAGTGATGGCATCATACGGTTGAGCTTTTAACGTTGTAAACAAATTTACCAAGCTAAAGGGCGGCTTACTTTCGGCGAAGCTGTTTTTCGTATTGGTACCGAATGACTGAACCATATCCTGCTGCACATCTTTGGCAACCCGGTAAGCCCGGATAATGGGCGATAAAAATATAATCACTGCTAACAGCCCCAAAACGGTGCCGGCAAGCTGGTATTTCTGCACCCAGAACCCCGTAATTGTTACCACTGCGGTAATTCCGGCAAATATTATCGGGAACTCAGTTACCGCAACAGCCAGCAGCCATAAATGATATTCGGGTGCTTTTAATAAGCTTAAAAGAGACACCAGGAAACAGATAAGGATAAGATAAAAACGGATCATTTTTGTGTTTTCTGAAATAAATAATGACTGACCATCACTTCAAAAAGGTAAGCGTACTATTTATGGGTAAAAATATGAATAAACACTAAGCACAAGCCTCCTTTGTACAAACATACTTTCATCCTTCGGATAAAAATAGACCACCAAAAAATTTCTACCCACGTGATGGCGACTATCAAACACTTTACCATCCTGGTCGGTCAATGAAAATGATGGCATTGGGTCGCCAACAATCAAGTTCTTTGCTCTTTCCGGGCTTTTGTAATTGTAAACGCAAACAGGAAAACAGCAATAAGGGCTGAGGTAAATTTATTCTCAATGTTATAACTTGCTAATTATTAATGGTATAGCGTTTTATAAATAACAAATATTTATCCTATTTTTAACAAAGCCAATTATTATGCGTAAGATCATCTGCTGTATTGTTTTGTATGCGTTGCCAATTATTTTAAAGGCACAGGATACTGTTAAAACGGGTAACGGCCCAGGCTGGCAGCTTATAAAAACGCAAGGCGTGCCCGAAAAACGGGAAGACTGCAGCTTTGCCGAAGTAAACGGACTTTTTTATCTTGTCGGCGGCCGGGGTATTAAGCCGGTTGATGTGTTTGATCCCAAAACAAGTTCATGGCAGCACCGGAACAACACACCCATCGAGCTCAACCATTTCCAGGCGGTTGTATATAAAAATAAGATCTATGCTGTTGGAGCGATGAACGGCAGGTACCCACACGAAAAGCCGTTGGAAAACATTTACAGCTATGATACGCAAACAGATAAATGGCAGGATGGGCCACCAATGCCACCGGGTAGGTTACGCGGATCAGGCGGGACGGTGGTTTATAAAGATAAAATTTACCTGGCGTGCGGTATACAGGACGGGCATTATGAGGGATCGGTTGGCTGGCTGGATGTTTATGATCCTGCAACCGGGAAATGGCAGGCTTTACCTGACGCCCCGCATGCCCGCGACCATTTTAACGCAGTGGTTATCGGCGACCGGCTTTACCTGGCAGGCGGCAGGCGCACATCGGCCAAAACGCAACAGGTAGCACAGCTAACCGTTCCTGAAATTGATGTGTATGATTTTAAGCAACAAAGCTGGCAAACTTTGCCTGCGGATAAAAACCTGCCAACTTTAAGGGCGGGCTGTACGGCGGTAACCTACAAAAAACAACTGGTGATAATTGGCGGGGAAAGCGTGGTTCAAAAAGAATCACACCATGAAGCAGAAGCATACAATACTAAAACAGAAAAATGGGCCAGGCTGCCAGCTTTGGTAACAGGCAGGCATGATACCGGGGCGTTGTTCTACAAAAATAAAATATACATAGTTGCCGGGTCGGCCAACAGCGGCGGGGGACCCGACCAAAACACCATTGAAATGCTGAAGCCATAAAAAAAGCCAGGCCTTCAATTGAAAGCCCGGCAGAGTTGATTGAGTTGAAAGGTATTTTAAACCAGGTTACTTTTGATGTAAGCAATACTTTGGGTAATACTGGTATAAGGATCGCCGGGGCATTTATCCTGTTCAACAAAGAAATATTTTAAGCCGGCTTTTTCGGCATGTTTAAATATCTTTTTAAAATCGATCGTACCATTACCTACTTCGGTAAACATGCGGTCGGCGGTACGGTCCATGTCTTTTATATGCCATAAAGGGAAACGGCCGGGATGTTCATTTATCAGGGCGATAGGATCCTGCTTAGCTTTGGTTACCCAATAAATATCCATTTCCATCTTCACCAGGTTTTTATCACTGTTGGCAAGCAATGTTTCGTACGGAAACTTTCCGTCTTCCTGTATAAATTCAAAGTCGTGGTTGTGGTAGCAAAGCTGGATTCCTGATTTTTTGCAGATCTCGCCTGCTTTATTAAGCTCTTCACCTACTTTTTTATAGTGGTCAAGGTTTCCGCGTTCCGATGCCGAAAGGTAAGCACATACCATATATTTTACTCCTACGCCGGCAGCATCATCAACGGCCCTTTGCCAATCGTTCAGGATAGTACCCTTTTGCGATGCGCCGTTTACCTGCTCTTCGCCTAAACGGTAGTGACTGCTTGGCATTATCAGTCCCTTATCCTTTAAAACCTTTGCAAATGTTTTTGAGTCCATTCCGTAAAACATTTCGCTGCCGGTATAAGTTGCGCCCTCAACCGAGGTGTAACCTATCTGCGCCACTTTCGCCAGTGTAGCAACCGGATCCTTTTGCATGTAATCTCTAACCGTGTATAGCTGTAGTCCGATATATTTTTTATCGTACGCAAATAATTGCGGGGCTACTAACATCCCGGCCGATAGAACAGCCGAGGTTTTTAGAAATGATCGTCTGGTAGTCATAAAATTAGTAATTGGTGTTCGTAAATATAGTGTATTAATGACACAAACAAAAGATGCAACTAATTTGATACAATTAAATTTGCGAAAATTCGGTTGGCTTCAGCATAATGGATGTAATGTGCGAAACCAGCTTTGAATCGGCATATTCGGGCATGCTGCTTAATTTTTTCCATTCAGGGTCGCTGCCAAACGCTTTCCAGTGACTATCATGTGCTTCCATATTATCAAACGTTATCATATAGATAAGGTTTGGTCTCAACCCGCCTATCAGCGTCTCACCGAAAAACACGGGGTTAAATCCCAGGCGTTTAAAAATGTCTATTTCTCCGGCGTCATTAAACATTTCCAATTTTTTTTTTCCGGCGCTTTCGCTGGCATGTTCATACCTGCGCAACTCAAAAATACGGGGCTTTTGCTGTGGCGACTGCAATTGCGGCATGTGTGCAAAAGCTTTTAACAGCGAACTGTCTATCCTGTCATAAGCCGGGGCAGTGGCGGGGGCATTCAAATATGCTTCGTCTGCTTCCAGGTAAGCCTTATCAGCTGCCAGCTTGTCCTGCACGGTAATATAATCGCTCCAGGAATTATAGGGAATTAAAACATACATATTGGTTTGGCCTGCCGGTTTAAGCTCGGTAAACACACCAATATTTTTATTGCCCAGCCTGTTCAGCGCAGGGATGGCGGCGTTTTTAAAATAGGCTTCCACCAGCTTTTGCTGCGGTTCGTTTTTTAACAGGTAATTGCGTAATTCATAGAACTGGGTGCCGCCTTTTGCCGAATTTTCAGCTGCCGTGCTGATTTGGGGGATCACCGCGCCTGCTGCGGCCGTTAATAAGGATGTTTTCACAAACGAACGTCGTTTCATAGTAGTTTTGAGGGTTTGAAATGGTTAGTTGATGATAAAAGTACGATATTTTGTAATTGTTTTGGGGAGGTCAGGGAAATTTCGTTTAAGATACGAATCGTATAATTTTAGGCTAAAGCCGTTTAATCGCTTCAATTTTAACCGTTGGCTGAAGCCAAACGGCAGTTTAATTTTAAAGCAATTTCCTTGCCCCGTTTGGCGCGAGTATGTCGGGAGGGTAGGAGCGCAAAGGCTACTCGTGCCCCGCATGCACGGTATACGGCAGATAATTAAGGCCTGCTCGGTTTATTAACATAATTTGGGTTGAGCCAATGGTTCAATAATGATTTATCTAAGTCACGAGTACACCACCTCTTTTGGCCTGCGCTGCATACTCGCGCCAGAGGAGTACAGATATAAAAGATTGACTATACCAGGTGTGTTCGTATATTTCAAACATTGGTTAAGTTTCTATCAATTACTGAATTATCATTTAATATGACCCATTCCTTCCCGTCTTCTGTGCTATAAAATGCATAATTTGTTCTACAAGCTTTATATCTCTTTAACAATGCCTGATACCCTTTAATGAATCCTTGTTCCTCTGTAAGTCTATAAATATGCCGTGAACAGGATTCTTTAAAAAGACATTTCCTTTTCCATTTATCAGGCATTGACCAATATATGCGTATAAAGAGTTTAAGCAAAATGCTCATTCTGGACTACTAAAAACAAGTACATTATAAGTTGTTGTAAAACCAGCTTGTGCTCCAAGTCCAAAACATCCGTTTGTTCCTGCAACCGAAGTTTGCACAGAATCCATTCTTAAGTATGTCCACCCTTGGTTAGCATGCGAATCAATGATTGTCTGCATTTGATTGGCAACTGTAACAGATGAATCATTCCTTGTGATTTGTGCGGTAAAGGGTACTACTTTAAATTTCATGGTTAATTGTGTAAGGATAAGGTAATTTGATAAATGTATTTATTATAAATAATACTATCAACCCGTGTTTTAACGGTATTTAACATACAATACCATATTGGTGCTGTGAAAGACAACAATAAACAACTCCTGGTCGAAGTTTAGCCCCGCGTAACTTCGTCCCATAATTTATTAAGCTTCCAGCTTAAGCAAAAGCCTCAAATAAATTTCCTTTATACCACCTCTACATAATTTATAATAAACCTTGCCACCTGTTCCTGCTCGGCTATGCTCAGCGTTTCGCCGTCATATATCCAGTAGCCTTGTTTATCAAATAATATCCGGCCCAGGTAGTCGGGGTTTGCGTCAAAGGCGCTGTACAATTCATAGCGCAGCACGGGCGCTCCATCTTCCGCGCCGGGAACAATGCGCACTACTTCATCAGGGCCATTTTTGCGTTTTACCCATGCTTTTGCCTCACTGTTCAGCTCTATGTTTTTCATCATACTAAAACAAAGGTGGAAATTATTTTGCAATAATTTATATGAAATACTAAAAATATTAGCATAGCTTTATAGCCCGAAATAAGGAGTTTATGCCGGATACCAAAAAAGATATCAACAGCCAGCTGCAAAAGGATATTTTGTTATGGGAGGGCTTTACCCCGTCTGCGGCGGGTAAGGCCAACGGTTTGGGCCTGGGACCATTGGAGGCCGCATTTCCCAACGGGGTGTTCCCTACCGGTACCATTCACGAGATGGTTTGCCCCACACCTGAGGCGGCAGCAGCAACCGGCGGCTTTACGGCGGGACTGCTGGCATCGCTGATGCAGCATGGCGGCGCCTGTTTATGGATCAGTACGTCGCGCAGGCTTTTCCCTCCATCGCTGATGGCTTTTGATGTAGCGCCAGACCGGATGATATTTATTGATGTGCAACGCGAAAAGGACGTGCTTTGGGCCATGGAAGAAGCGCTGAAGTGCAAGGGCCTGGCTGCAGTGATCGGCGAGGTACGGGACATCAGCTTTGCACAGTCGCGCCGTTTACAGCTGGCGGTAGAGAGCAGCAAGGTAACGGGTTTCCTGCTGCGCAACGATCCGCGCAAGCTGGGCACCACCACCTGTGTGGCCCGCTGGCAAATAACGCCATTGCCAAGCATCCTTGAAGATGAGCTGCCCGGAGTAGGCTTCCCGCGCTGGCAGGTAGACCTGCTACGGGTACGTAACGGCAACCCCGGCAGCTGGCAACTGGAATGGACAGATGGCGGATTTACGCCGGTAATTGAAACGGCTCTGGTAATTGAAACAGCTAAGGTGGTAGCATTACCACAAAGAAAGGCGGGATAAGAATGGAAAAGCGTTTTATTTCCTTATGGTTCCGTCACCTTACAACGGATTGGCTCACGCTCCGGCGACCGGAACTGAAGGCAACGCCTTTTGTTTTTGCTGCGTCCGTGCGTAACCGCGTGGTAATTACGGCGGCTAATCTTTTAGCCGAGACCGGGGGCATAACCGTGGGAATGGCGGCAGCGGATGCCAAGGCGATCGTCCCGGATCTGCAGGTGATAGATGAGATCCCCGGCCAGACCGACAAATTACTCAAAGCACTGGGCGAATGGTGTATCCGCTATTCGCCTTTAATAGCGGTTGACCTGCCGGGCGGCTTGCTGCTGGATGTTTCTGGATGTGCGCATTTGTGGGGCGGCGAACGGGGCTATTTAAAGGAGATTGTTACCCGCTTAATAAGTAAAGGCTATGATGTGCGGGGGGCCATGGCCGATACCGTGGGCACTGCCTGGGCCGTTGCACGGTTTGGGCGGACCAAGCCCATTATTGAGCCGGGTAAACAGGTGGATGCGCTGCTGTCCTTACCGCCTGCGGCGTTGCGGTTGGAACCGTTTATTTTGGAACGGTTGCAAAAGCTCGGGTTTTATACCATCAAAAGCTTTATAGGTATCGGGCGTACCGCTTTGCGCCGCCGCTTTGGGCAGGATTTGCTGCTGCGGCTGGACCAGGCTTTAGGGAATGAAGAAGAACCGATCCAGCTGCTGCAACCGGTTGAACCTTATACAGAGCGGCTGCCTTGTTTGGAACCCATCCGTACGGCAACGGGTATTGAAATAGCAGTTAAAACACTCTTGGAAAAACTTTGCCTGCGTTTGCAGGGTGAAGGCATGGGGATGCGTACCGCTGTTTTAAAAGGTTACCGGGTGGACGGCCATGTCATACAGGCTGCTATCGGCACCAACCGCGCCACACACCAAATAAGTCACCTGTTTAAATTGTTTGAGCTTAAAATACCCTCGCTGGAACCGGCTTTAGGCATTGAGCTGTTTACCCTGGAAGCGCCAAAGGTGGAGGAGGTTGAGCCCGAGCAGGAAGTACTGTGGTCGCCGGAAGGCTGCGGACTGGAAGATTCAAGCTTAGCCGAGCTGCTGGACAGGCTGGCAAATAAGGTCGGCGCAGGCAATATTCACCGGTACCTGCCGCAGGAGCATTACTGGCCCGAACGATCCATCAAGCCTGCATTGTCGCTCAAAGAAAAGCCGTTTGCCAAATGGCGCACCGACCGGCCGCGGCCTTCCCTGTTATTATCCCGGCCCGAACGGATTGAGGTAACCGCCCTGATACCGGATTACCCGCCAATGCTGTTCATTTATAAGGGTAAAGTGCACCAGGTTAAAAAAGCAGACGGCCCCGAACGGATTGAACGCGAGTGGTGGCTGGAGCAGGGCGAGCACCGCGATTATTACCAGGTAGAAGATGAAAACGGCCAGCGCTACTGGCTGTTCCGATCAGGGCATTATGCCGGCGATCATTCCAAACAATGGTTTATTCATGGTTTTTTTGCCTGAAAGGTGCTTTATCCTTTTAAAAATTCTTCAATCAGCAGGGCGGTAACTTCGGGCAGCTTGCTGCTTTCCTTTGCGGCACATACCTCACCGATACATGCGCCATGATAGCCCGGCAGTATAACCAGCTGTGCCCCCGGTACCAGGTGCGACATTTTTACTGCATGTTCGGCCGTCATAACATCCTGATCGCTGACCATGATAAGGGTGCCTGCTTTTATAGACCGTATCTCATCATCTGGTATATCCTTAAAGTCTTTCATCCGTGCAACATCCCTATCAAACATCACCTGTAAACGATTCTGGTCGGGGATCACTTTTAAAAAACCGTTTCTTAGCGGCTCAGGCATACTATTCAAAGTGGCATTTTCAAAGCCGTCAAAAAATCCTGGTACAAAGCCTTCTCTTTGATAAGCACCCGAAAGGTCAATTATTTTATGGACGATGCCGGGATGCCGGATCGCGATTTGCAGGGTGGTAGTGCCGCCATTACTGAATCCGAAAAAATTAGCCTGGTCTATTTTTAAGTATTGAAGGAAGGCCGCCACATCATCGGCATCCTGCTCAAAAGATTCAGGCACATTCCTGTCGCCGGTACGGCCATGCGCCTGCAGCTCCACTGCGATCACCTTTCCATAGTGCGACAGCAAAGGCAGCAATTTACTAAACGATGTTTCAATGGTCGATCCGCCGCCGTGCAGCAATACCAGCGGCATGGTTCCGCTGCCATGTATTTCATAATACATATTGATGCCGTTTACCGGCGCATACCCCGAGGTTTTTAAACTTTCCATTTTACTTATATTTGGTTGTGCATTTACTGAAATGACTGATGCAAGGGCGATCAAAAAAATAAGCGTCACATTTTTTATACTGATGGTTGATTTGTTCATTGCTTTCATCAATTAGTATTCAATGCCCTTATTTAACGTGCGTTTGGGATAAGCTTCCTATCCATTGGTCTCACCTAAATCCTCTCCAAAGGAGAGGACTTTAACTAACAAAATGGTGTTTTTCTTTTTTAACCCTTCTCCCCTGGAGAAGGGTTGGGATGAGGTCACCTCATTGCTTACCCCGAACTCACATTTATTTATCCTTCAAGCTGCTTAAATACACTTCCAGCTTGTCTACATTTTGTTTTTGCCCCTCAACTGCCTTGTAAACTTTTACCACCTGGATAAATTGCTCAACGGTTTCAAAAAGCATATGCCAGTTAATCAGCGTTTGTTCACCCTGCGCTTCAAACCCGACGGTGGCAATGAAGCCCGGAGAGGACACATGCTCATAAACGATCTTCTTATAAAGAGTAACCTCCCTAAATATGCTTTTATTGATATAGTCCGTTCCGTCCGGGCCATGCATAACCAGGTTCCATTTCCCGCCGGGCACTACCTCCATCACATCAATGGTATTGGTGAAACCATTGGGTCCCCACCAGTTAGCAATATGTTCCGGTTTGGTCCAAACTTCCCAAACCAATTCCACCGGTGCATTAATTTTTCTCGACAGGAAGATCTCCCTGTCGCTGGTGTTACTTTTTTTGTTTTCCATACCTTTCTTTTTTTAGTTTTTCTACATAGGTTTCCATTGCATCTAATTTACTTTCCCAATGCTGCCGGTACTGATCTACCCAGGTGGCTACTTCGCTTAACTGGTCTAATTGTGCTTCGCAATACCTGTCGCGGCCACGCTGCTGTATAGCCACCAGGCCGCAATCAGTCAGGATCTTCACATGCAGCGATACCGCCTGGCGGGTCATGTCAAATTTTTCAGCTATAGAGTTTACATTATGGGGCTGGGAGGCAATCATGTTGATGATCGCTCTCCTGGTGGGGTCGGCTATTGCCTGGTATACATCGCGTCTGGCTATCATATTGTGCAAGTAAGTACTTGCAAATATAAATGCAAGTATTCGCTTGCGCAATAGTTGATGAAAAATATTTTTTATTAAACGCAAAAGCAATTATCTTTACTAAAAATATTAGTAAATGAGCGCCGGTGTAAGGTATGCAGAGTTACAGGCAACCAGCAATTTCAGTTTTTTGCGTGGCGGCTCTCACCCGGAGGAGCTGGTGGAACAAGCTGTAAAGCATGGGTATACAGCCATTGCCCTAACCGACCGCAACACGGTAGCAGGTGTGGTACGTGCCCACCAGGCGGCTAAGGTTATGGAAAACGCTGTTCGTTTTATCCCCGCCTGCCGACTCGACCTGCTGGACGGCCCCAGCCTGCTTGCTTATCCCACCGATATTACCGCCTGGGGCCGCCTTTGTGCTTTGCTTACCAAAGGCAATCTGCGCGCAGAAAAAGGCAAGTGCGATCTTTACAAACAGGATGTATTTGAACATGCCTGGGGTATCAAATTTATTGTAATACCGCCCGATGTGTTAAATGCCCGGTTTGATTTTAATGATTCATTTAAACAGGATATAAAGGAATACCGCGAGGCGCTGCGCGAGGCGCTGTACATAGCTGCCAGCCGCACCTACAGCGGTGATGATGCAAAACGGCTTTACCGCTTATCCCAATTAGATGTGCCCATGGTGGCTACCAATGATGTGCATTACCATGAGGCCGAACGCCGCGAGTTGCAGGATGTGGTTACCTGTGTGCGCGAAAAGTGCATGATCAGCAATGCCGGCTTTAAATTGCACGCCAATGCTGAGCGATACCTGAAAGCTCCGGATGAAATGGAGCGCCTTTTCCGCCAGTATCCGGATGCTATTTTGCGTACGCAGGAGATTGCCGACGCCTGTCAGTTCTCCCTGGATACCTTAAAATACCTCGAGCCCGAGTGGGTAAGCCCCGACGGGCGTACAGCAGATGAGCACCTTGCTGAACATACCTGGGCGGGGGCTAAAAAAATGTTCGGCGAAAGCATTACCGAAAAGGTGAGTAAGCAAATAGTATTTGAACTGGCTTTTTTTGAGCGCCGTAAGCTGGCACCTTATTTTTTACGGATCTATGAATATACCCGCAAGGCTTCAGAACTGGGTATCCTGTATCAGGGGCGGGGATCGGCGGCCAATTGTACCGTTTGCTTTTGCCTGGGGATAACGCCGGTAAATCCCACCAAGTCACGTTTGTTGTTTTCCCGCTTTATGTCGGATGCCCGGGACGAATGGCCCGATGTGGATGTTGATTTTGAGCATGAGCGACGGGAAGAGATCATCCAGTGGATATACGAAACTTATGGCCGCGAGCATGCCGCCATTGTTGCCACCGTAACGCAGGAACGGCACAAGGGTGCTATTCGCGATGTGGGCAAAGCCATGGGTTTATCAGAAGATACAATCAAACGTTTATCAGGCGCCATCCGGGATTTTTCGGAAGAAGGCTTTGACCGTCAGCATATTATTGAACAGGGATTGAACCCGGATGATCCGCACCTGCATAAAGTGCTCGAACTAACCGAACAGTTAATGGGTTTCCCCCGGCAGCTGGGGCAACATACAGGTGGGTTTGTGATCACCCAATGCAAGCTTTCGGATATATGCCCGGTTATGAATGCCCGTATGGAAGACCGCACGCAGCTGGAATGGAACAAAGACGACCTGGAAGCCCTGGGCATTTTAAAGGTAGATGTACTGGCATTGGGGATGCTCACCTGCATCCGTAAAGCCTTTGACCTGGCTAAACAACATCACGGCCTCAACCTAACGCTGGCAAACGTACCACAGGATGACCCGGCTGTTTATGATATGATCTGCCATGCTGATACGCTCGGCGTTTTCCAGATCGAAAGCCGGGCGCAAATGTCCATGCTGCCGCGTTTACGGCCAAGAGAGTTTTATGACCTGGTTATCGAAGTGGCTATTGTACGCCCCGGCCCCATTCAGGGTGATATGGTACATCCATATTTGCGTCGCCGCGATGGCATCGACCCGATAGCATATCCATCAAAAGAGCTGAAAGAAATTTTGGGCCGGACGCTGGGTGTGCCACTATTCCAGGAACAGGCAATGGAAATAGCCATTGTTGCAGCAGGATTTACTCCCGCCGAGGCCGACCAGCTGCGCCGTAGCATGGCTACCTTTAAAGCTAAGGGGCAGGTGAGTCAGCATAGAAAAAAGCTGGTCGATGGTATGATCGCCAACAAATATGAACGTGACTTTGCCGAACGTGTTTTTAAACAACTGGAAGGGTTTGGCAGCTATGGATTCCCGGAAAGCCATGCAACCAGCTTTGCACATTTGGTTTATATTTCATCATGGCTCAAGTGGCATTATCCCGATGTTTTCGCAGCTGCCTTATTAAATAGTCAGCCGATGGGTTTTTACCAGCCGGCACAAATTGTGATCGATGCAGAGAAGCATGGCGTTGTTATGCGGCCGGTAGATGTGAACCATTCGCTTTGGGATAATACACTGGAAGAAAAGGCGGGAGACTATTGTGCACTACGATTAGGATTCAGACAGGTTAAGGGTCTTAACGAAGAAGATATGCAGGCTTTGATTGCAGCGAGGGGAACAGGCTATACCAGCCTCAGCCAGTTAAGTGATGCCGGGGTACCCCAGGCTGCTATTGAAAGATTGAGCGATGCCGATGCATTCCGCTCTCTGAATCTTGATCGCCGTGAAGCTTTATGGGAAGTACCTGCGCTCAGCGACAAGCCTACCGGACTGTTTACCGGTCAGCCATCGGAGAGCGCTCAGGAAATACAGATCAGTTTGCCGTTTATGACGCAGGCAGAGCACGTAGTACAGGATTATGCGGTAACCGGTTTATCCCTCAAAGCACATCCCGTAAGTTTTGTACGTGAACAGTTAAAAATGTTGCATGTAACGCCAACCGCGGGATTAGCAAAGCTTAAGGACGGCGACCCGGTAAAGGTGGCCGGGCTGGTAACCGTGCGGCAGCGCCCGGGTACGGCCAAAGGTATTGTATTTATCACAATAGAAGATGAAACGGGATTTTCCAACCTTGTTGTATGGGAGAAAATGTTTGAAAAATATCGAAAAGAAATACTGCAAGCCCGGTTACTGATGGTGGAGGGTAAGCTGCAGATAGAAGGCGAAGTGATCCACGTTATAGTAAGCCGTTGTTTTAACCTTACCAAACTCCTGCGCGGTTTAACCCCCGCCGGGGATGAGAACCTGCCTGTTCTTACTTTATCGCGCAGCGATGAAACAACCTCCCCCGAACCTGCGCAAAAAGATGTTTTTCATAAAGGAAGGAATTTTAAGTAATGCCGCATCTCCTCCAATAATACCGCCCCCAAAAAACAGTGTTTCAATACGTGGCACCATAATTGGTCTTTGCCGTCTGTAACAATAATGTTATAAATAATATTTACATGCAATTACACATACCAATGAAAAAAATCATCTATGTTTCGCTAATAGCGATTATCTCCCTTTTTACTTTTTCTTGTAAAAAGAC
>JAQNCM010000646.1 GCA_029237615.1 Mucilaginibacter sp. | reverse complement strand
CAAATTAAATACGGAATGCCTTAAACTTATTTGGTTAAATAAGTTACGCTGGCCGGCAGGGCGGGATGGGTCAATCAGCGGGAAACCCAGATCTGTACGCAGTATCAATACCGAAAGGTTGAAACGTAAGCCGAACCCCGCATCAACTGCCATCTGGCTTAAAAAGTTCTTGCCAAATGCTGCGCCCGGCAGTTCATTATGGGGCCTCATCATCCATATATTGCCCGCATCGGCAAATAACGCGCCCTCAACTATGCTAAACAATTTTGGCCGGTATTCAATATTTCCTTCAATTTTAATATCGCCCGACTCATCAGGTAAGAATTGAGTTGTATTAGCCGCCAAAGCACGGTAATCATATGATCCCGGACCTAAGGTACGTGCCTGGAAACCACGCAAACTGTTGGGGCCACCTATAAAAAACTGCTGGGTATACGGTAAAATGGTTGAATTACCATAAGGCAGACCCACATCTACCATTAAACGGGTAGCCAGTTTGCTGTTAGGACTTACTTTATGAAAAAATCTGATTTCGTTCTCTAATTTAATGTACTGGTCAAAAGGCGTATTTAATATTTTGCGGACCTTTCCGCTCAACGTATCGGCACCGGTTATTAATCCGTAAATATTAGCCGATAAGCTTACCTTACCCATGTAGTAAAAACTGTTGGTGCGGAAATCTTCCGTGGTATTATCATACATATAGCTAAAGCTCGGGCCGAAGGTAAGCTGGTTATCAATTACGTGTTTAAGCGTAGGGTTACCGCTGCGCTTTATGCTATCGGTGTAACGTTTAGTAACGTTGCCGGCATTAACATACGTAAAGTCCATCAGATCCAAAGTGTTTTGTCTGTGCAGGTTAGGTTTCCACTGGTAACCCCAGGATGCATTGAACGAGTTTAAAGTATATAGCTGAGACCGGTCAATCAGCGTATAGCCGGTTGTTAAAATGGTACGCGGAATAAAAGCATTATCCGTAGTAAAGTTAAACGGACTAACAAACCGGGGCCAGGAAAGAGAAGGTTGAACACCAAACTGGTATACACTCAGTCCATTATTATAACTTCCAAATTGTTTATCGGTACTAACAAAAAAGGTGATGGTTAATAATTCTGCGCCCTTAAAAGTATTTTTATTCCTAAAGGTTAAATTAAGCTGGGTGCCATCATAATTGGCCGATGTTTGGCGGGCCAGAATTTCAGCCTGCAGCGATTTTCGTTTAGACTGGGTTAAAAAGTAATAAACATCTAAAAATGCCGAGTCGGGCGTAACATCTTCAAACCGGTTTTTTACATAGGTGAACGGCCCCAACTCTATAAAACGGCTTAAAGAGTTATTATGTTCTGTGCGATTATAAGTGTCCTTTGGATGCAGTAAAACCGAATTTTTAAAGGTAAATGGCCTAAATGTATTTTTTGTGTCGATAACATTATACCATGCGTATTTTACCGCCGAATCCAACTTTAGAGAAGTATCCTTAAGCGAATAATGCGGGTAAACATAAATGTTCCTGATCTTATAGATCCACCTCGCCTCGTCTGGCGTAGTTTCCTTAACTTTTACAAACATATCCACCTGGTGATTGGTTATCGTACTGTCATACCTCATAATCAGGTATTCGGGCGCAAAATAATAAAACCCTTCTTCTTTTAGCTTCGCGTCTATCCTTACACGTTCAGTTTTAATAACATCCAGGTTATATTTATCACCTACTTTTAATAAGCTTTGTTTGGAAGTGCCTGCAACCGCGGTATCCAAATTGTCCTTTTCCTCCGGAAATACAATTTTACGATAATGATAAGATGGTCCGGTTTCCACAGTATAAACAGCCTTCGCAGTGCGATTTTTACTGATGGTGTCGCCATTTACTTGTGCTAAAAAATAACTTTCATTTTGTAGCCTGTTTTGTAAAATGGCGCTGTTTTTAACTAAATCAACAGAGCTTGCCAATACCGGCGGCTCACCCAAATGGGTGTTTAAGTAATGTCTTAAACCGCGTTTTTTATTGGTCCTCGTTTTATCATATATCCACAGTTTATACCTTAAGCCTAAAATACTGGTATTAGGCTTTGGCCTTAACAGGTCTTCCAGCTCTTCATTCAAAGCTTTGGCTTCACTCTTATTTGTGTTTTTATCTGTAATTTTTATTTGGCCGCCGGTATACCATTTTGGCCCCGGTGGCAAAAACTTTGTGGTGCTGCAGGCGCTTATAAAAACGGTAAACAAAATAAATAGGTAGCTAAGTTTGTTCATAAATTAGTTTGATGTTTGTTTATTTTGTGCCGGCTGATCCGCAGGTTGAATCTGGGTTGTTTCCGCTGCCGCTTTTTTATCAGCTTCTTTCTGCTCCTTCTTTTTCTCTTTTTGGTCCTGGTTATATTTTTTCTCCATGGCCTTGACATCTTTTGGTTTTCTGGCGAACAGTTCCATAAAGCGATTATACTGATAGGTCAATGAAAAGCCCACGCCGGTTTCAACAACCTGTCCCTCAACCACAATAAACTCATCCCTACGATAGGCACGGATAAGGTAACGGCCATCCTGGGTTAATTTATAATTTACAGAGATGTTACCTGCTATATCGGTTGTTTTTTGGCCCGGCTGGTTTTGCCCCTCCAGGTTAAAGTTATTGCCCACGGTTACTGTTACCCGGTCATTCAAAAACTGTTTGGACAAGCCCACATTAAGGTCCGTACGGTTTTGTTGTACCCCCGTTGAGTAATCGGCTCCAGATGTCAGACCAAAGCTCAATTGCACGCCGCCAATCAGGTTGCCGGCCAATTTATTTAGTTGATCAGACAGCAGGCTGCTTACGCTGTTACGAATAGCGCCGCTGATCCCCGTGCTTCCGCCCTGGCTTTGGAAAGGATTATCACCAATAAAATGCCCCAGTACTAATACGCCCAAAACCTGTTTGTTCATCTCATTGGGGTCCTGGCGTATTTGTGCTAACCGGTCGTTGACGGTAGTAACAATATCCGGCGAAACGGTATAATTGCTGTCGGGCAAAACAATGTCAAAGCCAATATCCGGTTTAAGCAATTGGTTCTTTAAGTTCAAATCAACATTAAAGGGCAGTTTTTGCTTATACATGGTTGCCGTTTGCGAAGTGTTGTCTCCGCCTAACTGCTGTTGTACCAGGTCAATCGGCGGTACATTGGCTATATAGACAGCCGTGAGGTTAATATTTGCACTCGTTG
>JAQNCM010000108.1 GCA_029237615.1 Mucilaginibacter sp. | reverse complement strand
TGCTAAGTAGGGGACGGTTATCTGATAACTACTGTACTGTCATTGGCTATTTGATAGTTAAAGTGTTTTGTAAAACTTAATATTTCCATAATTGTATCCAGGCGCTGATTGGCTAGCGTGATGGATATGCGTTCATTAAGAAGCTGTTTATCGTATACTTCTATATGGGTATTGTATTGCTTCTCTATAGCTTTAAAAACATTGTCCAGGTTTTCCTGCTCAAACACAAGCGGACTTTTGCACCATAAATTCACCACAGGCTCATGGGTTAGTTCTTTCGTTAACCGGCTGTTCACCTTGTTTAAAACAAGTTGTTGTTTTGGCAACAGCATTATTGCTGGTTCGTTAACATGGCCCGGCCGGGTTATTCCAACCTTACCGGTAATAACATTTACTTTGGTTGTACCCTCCCTTTGGTAAGTACGTACATCAAACGAAGTTCCCAATACGGCGATATTTAAATTTTGGGTTTTTACCAAAAACGGATGAGCAGGCTGGTGTTTTATATCAAAAAATGCACGGCCTTCTACCAGTTCTACCTCGCGGATCTTACCTGAAAAATTAGGGGGATACTTAAATGTGGTATTGGCATTTAACCACACTACCGATCCATCACCTAAAGTTATTTTAGTGATCTTTTTTGTAGTGATGTTTACCAGTTGTGTATCATCAGCCATCAGTTTGGTACCGGCATTGTTATAATACCACAACGCACCGGCAATTAAAATAACCGCTGCAGCCGAGGCAATGCCAAACGCCAGGCGTTTTATAACAACTGTTTTACCGGTTTTTTCTTCTTTCTTATCTTCAAGCTCAATCTTACCCCAAATCTTTGTTAATATCTTATGTTTTATTTCGTCTTCAGTTTCAAAAGTATCTAAGGGCACATATTCCACCTGTTCAACCTGTTGATCTTCATGCATAGTATTATACCATTGGTTAAGCAATTCCTTTTCATTAGAAGTTGCCGAACCATTCATGTATTTTTTTGCTAATTCTTGCAATTCATTTCTACTCATAGGTCTGTTTTTGTTGCATTTTACCTTATAGAGTCGTTTCAACAAGAATAACCCTTGCTTTTTTTTTAACTTTTTTAAAAAAAAATCAAAAGTATCGCTATCTGAACCAAAAAGGCCAAATTTTTATCAGAATTTTCAATAAAATGTAATTTAATTTCGAAATTACCGCTTTATTAGGGTAATAACTATTAAAAATAGTAAAAATTCGCTTACAGAACTGCCTAAGGTGGTGCGGATTGACCGCAAAGCTTTAGTTAAATGTCCTTCGGCAGTTTTTTGTGATATATTTAATTGTTCGGCAACATCAGACAGGGAGATGTCATGTAATTTGTTGTATTGAAACACCAGGCGGCATTTTTCGGGTAGTTTATTAGAGAGATTGAATATAAATTCCAGCAATATCTTATTGTCGATATCAATTTCGGCGGTATCAGCCGCTTTTAGTACGCCAATAGCGTTTTCTTTTTCCTTTTGCTGTTTTTCTTTCGCCAGGTGCCGGTAAACCGCATATCGGGTCATCGCACCAAGATATTGAGTTAATGATTGAATGTCAATGGATTTTCTTTTTTTCCAGATCGCCAGGAATACTTCCTGTACAATTTCTTCAGCGTTATCAACGTCTTTAAGCAATTTGTAGGCTACAAAGTAAAGTTTACGCCAATAACGGTTATATATTTCTGTGAATGCAGCGTCATCCCCATCTTTTAGCAGATCAGTTAACTCGTTATCGTTACACAAGTGGAGATTACGCATTATTGTGAATAATTAAGAACAACAATAATATAAATTTAATAAAGAAATAACATTAAGGATAAAAACTACAACGCTAAGATGAGCTTTTTTTATTATTATTCATAAAAATTGTCAAAATTGGCTGCATTCAATTTAATAACTAAAAGACTTGTTTTATACTTATTAAATAAGTGATATAATAAGTATAAAAAAATATTTTTAGAAGCCCGTAATCACTTTTATACTATGATTAAAATGAGCTACATCAATAATCTTCGTCTCTTTAAATAAGTTGAGTAATTTATTTAACACTAAATTAATTGCCTTTCCATAAAACAACCAATTAATAAGGTAATTTTGCATTATTATAACTGTTTGTATTTGATAATGCGTTTAACTGTTTTGTGCTTTTTGTTTATTTTATTTTGGCGTTCGGAATGTTATGCACAGCCCGATTCGCTTTCAGCAAAACAAAATCAAAGTTCCGTATCAACCCCAACGCAACCAATTGATACGATATTGCGTGATTCTATAACAAAAGCTTATCAGCAGGAACTTATAGCGGATTCTGTAACAAATTTTTACCTGCAACCCGACCCATCCCGCAAAAGTCAACTTGTAAATGAAATACTTAAAAATGATTTATCCTTTATTTATTCATTTTCAAGCCCTCATAAAAAACAAAAAACTATTTTTAGAGGCGGACAACCCCGCGAAGCACGCGAGCAATGGGTTATAGGCGCAATAATAGGTCTATTAATGTATATTGCATTTTTAAACCTGTTTTTAGGTAAAGATCTCTTAATTGTTATTCAATCATTTTACAACAAACACGCGCTGTCACATTTGGACAAAGAAGGCGGTATTATCAGCTCTTGGGCTTTTATCGGGTTGTTTATATTATTCAGTTTGGCATTCGGCCTGGTTTTATACAATCTAACCGTTTATTATAATGTATTATATTACAGCTTTACAGGTTATAGCATTACAGGCTTTCAGCTTTTTATTTCGCTTTCGGTTGTGATAGGTTTGCTTTTTGCAGTTAAATTCCTGGTACTTAGGTTTATCGGGTTTGTTTTTAATATCAATAGCGTAATCCGCCAATATATAGCCATCTTAAACCTTACCTATTTCAATATTGCTTTTGTGCTTTTATTTATTGCGATATGTTTTAGTTTAATGGCAAACAGGTTTATTCCAGTATTATTAATTTTTACCCTGGGAGCAATAGCAGTAATATTTGGGTGGCAATACTTAAGAAATAGTGTAAATATCATTTCTAATTTTCGATTTCATAAATTTTATTTATTTATCTATCTTTGTGCCCTCGAAATTTG
>JAQNCM010000535.1 GCA_029237615.1 Mucilaginibacter sp. | reverse complement strand
CTCTTTTTTCGTTTTATTCGTGCTTGTAGCGCGCGGCGATCGTGAGGCACGCCTTGCACGTCACGCGAGGGGCAAAGTCCTTACCGGCGCCATCCTGCCATCGCTCCTGCTTGTGGTCAAGCCACTGCTTGCCGTCACGGGCCGCGTAGGCCGAGCAAAGGAACGTGTTGGGCGCACGGTGCAGCCGGCTATCATGCAGCGGCTCGAGCAAGAGAATATGCACCACTGTGGCCGCATTATGACCGTCTCCCCAGGAATGAGCGGACAGTCCCGACAGCACATGCTTGATACCGGTGTCCCACCGCACCGGCAGCTGCAGCGTGGCGTTGAAGGCCTCAGCCTCGGCACGTGCGCGATCCAGCTGAGCGCAGCGCGCCTGGCGGCGCTGTTCATCGGCCTGGCGTACCGCTTCCTGATCCCTCCGGATGTCCTCGAGCGATGCACACGTGAAGTCTCGGGCGAGCCACGCTCTGATCGCTGTCCCTGCCGGCAGGCTGTCACCGTCGAATCGGAAGGTTTCATCGCACAGCTGCACGGTGCCATCGGAGCTCACCTCCGTCTCAATAGGGCCGCGCCGTAGCTGGTTGAACACCATCGGGCTGAGGAACGCCGGCGACTGTAGCGTATAAAGTCTCATCTTAGCGTTCTCCCGTTCGACGCTACGGCTACCTGATCGGCGCGCAGCCAGTCGGTGCAATGCAGCGTGCCGTCCTGGTCCGTGCGGGTCATGAGCAGCTTTCGGCTGTCGCGGTTGATGCCGGCCACGGTGTAGTGTTGAAGCGACCACCATACCCGGTCGCCCACCTGAAGGCTGTCGAATTGCTCGCGTCTCATTGCCCTATGCTCGCCTTGATGCGCTTGATCAGCCGGCGGTATGCCGCTGACTCGCGCCGCCATACGCTGAGCGGCCACTTCTCGCGGCTTCGCCCGCTTCGCATACGGCCCCACTCAGCCACCGGGATAAGCGCGCTGTCGAGGAGCTCATAGAGCCGGCGGTCCGCGGCATTAAGCTGGCACTGCCAGCCGGTAAATGTCGTGTCATACTTGGCATCCAAGAGCGCCTGCACCGCGTCAACGAGCTCCGTGTATTCGAGCTCCAGCGCGTTGAACTCGGCGGCCGCGGCGGCGATCTCGTCGAGGGAATAGCGGGTAAGGCTCATCTCGAGATATCGCGCATGGAGCTCAGCAGTCGGCAGGCTAATGGCCATTGCTATTCCCCTCCGGCCGGCTTGAGTGCCTTGCAGCGATAGCACGCCATGTAGCACCTGACACGGATCACCTTGCCTTGCGCGTCCCGGCCTATCTCCGTGTACTCCAGATATATATGCCCGCGCGTGCGGCAGAGCTCTAGCAGTTGCTTTTTAGTCAGTAGCTGTGCCATCGTCGTGCCCTTCTGGCCGGAATCCGCCGGCCCCGGCTCGTGGGTGAACTAGGCTAGCCAGACGTAGCCTTCGTGGGCAGCGGTGATGTCAACGATCACGTCAAGGTCGGAATTGCGATAGTAGGTTTTTGCAGGGCCGACGTAGCCGCGGACCGGGCCGCCGTCGAAATCGAAATCGTACGTAGCTGCGGGGACTACAACTTCGGCGGGAGCGATGCCGGCTTGGGCTAGAGCCTCGTGGATCTCGTTAGAGTTCTTGGCTCCGAAGATGAGAGCGGTGGCTTCCATGTCCCTTCCCCTTGCTGGCCGGTAACGCCGGCCCCGGTGTGTGGTAGCTACGCTGCCGACTGGGCGCGCTGCCTGTCCTTGCGTGCGCAGTCCTTGCAGAGCACGCGGCCATTGCGGAACAGGAAGCCCTGCTGCGTGCGGTAACCCCGGCCGGTGCAGTCCGGGCTGCCGATCGCGTGCGCCCTAGTTACGACTGCCGGGCACTCCGCGCAGGTGGTCGCTACGTACAGAGTGGCCACCCAGAGCCCGATATTCAGCAGATTGGCGATACCGGTCGCTTGCGTCACGCTCATGTTGACGAGGCCCTGGGCGCCCCATACAAAATCGGCCTGCTCGGGATCGCTGTGCCGAATCTCTGCCACCGGGTGCCCGTTGCTCTTGATGACGTAGCCGTTCTGGTCATTTCCTTCGATGTAGAACTTGGCTGCCAATTCCGTTCTCCTTCGCTCGTGTTCTCTACCTTGATTGAAGTATACATTAATCAAGTACAGCCGTCAAGCATCTCGAGGAGGCAAAATAAAAGCCGGCCACGCTCATCGAACGTGGCCGGCTGGGAGCGGGAGGGCTCGGGCGCTACTCTTCCGCGGAGGCCCGCAAGCCGGCCGCGATGAGGCGATCGATCGCGGCGCCGAGCGGCTCATCCGGACGCCGCTCGGCCTTGATGGCCGCGGCCGTTGCCGGGTCGATTTTCGCGCTGATGTGGACCTTGCGCTGCTCTGCCGGCATCGGCTTCCGGCCGGCGCCGTCTCGCCGGCCACCGTGCTGCTTCTGCGTCACACGTACTCCCGAACTCACTACTTCGGCGGCAGGGTCGATGTCCCACGGCGGCGTGGTCCCTGGCTCATACCCTGTAATGTAATCCGTCACGTCGACGCGATGACGCATAGCTGAGTTGCGGACCAATACGCGCATGTCGGCGATCGAAAGATTCGTCATGAAACTGCCGCCGTCGTCCCTGTGGAACACTCTGCCGGGTGGGAACGCTTTGCGGCCGCTGGCCCATCCCGCCACGATCTCACGCGCGCACTGGGCGCAGCAGGTTACTTGGTATTCCTTCCAAACTATTCGTGGCATCGGCTTCCCCTTCTCCTATCGCTGGGCCCGCCTATGCGGGCGATGTGGCGATGGCTTCTAGCATGCATGCCTGGCAGCCCTCACTTGCCTTCACGCCGTGAGCGCAGGGTGGCACCATAGCGTCGAGCGCCACCATCAGGAACCGGTGTTGGAAGTTGCTACCCGCCACCGTGGAGTCTTTCCAGTCAGGCGTAAACGCGAAGTTGCGTAGGATCACGTCGCGCACCGCATGCGCGTCGGTGAGCTCCGGGTGGAGCGCTACGTAGTCACGCGCGAATCGCTCTATTGTGGGCCAGAAGTCGGCCGTGCCCTTGATGCGGTACTGGTCGCCTGCCGTACTGTCCATCGTACTATCCTCCGTATCGTGGGCCTGGCCGCGGCTGGCCGTGACCGGCCGCGGCCAACGTAATGACTAGTCGCCGATGTATTCCTTGTAGAGCCGGCGCGCCTCCGCCTCGTGCTCCCGGACCCGCGCCTGCCACGCTACGCGGTCGATCTCGCAGTCAGTCCAGGCGAGTCCCTGCCGCGCCACCGTGAGCAGTGCCCAGGCGGTCCAGGTGGGGCAGTTCGGGATGCCCGTGTATTTGAGCGCCTCGTAGGTCTGCTCGATTGCGTCGCGCTCGTCGGCGCGGCGCTGGCGCCGGCTCTCTTCCTGCATCTCCTGGAGCGCGCTGGGGATGTTCGTGGCCATCGATCTTTCCTCCTCGTATCGCTAGGGCCGCGGCACAGGCGCCGCGGCCCGGTACATGGCTATGCCTGGGCGCCGATCGGCGTCATGCAATCGTTGCTGAGGTGGTTATACGAACCGCACCAGTAGCAGCCCTCTGGGTGCTCATTCGTCGATCCGTTGCCTTCCCGGGCGACGTGCCGCGCGTAGTAGCGCGCCTCTGACGCGCCGGATTCCCGGTCATGAAACTCTCGCATGCACTCGATCTCGTCGTCTCGCATCGTCCTATCCCTTCTGGCCGGATTAGCCGCCGGCCTCGGCACGTGGGTGATTACCGTAGAGCGGCGTGCAGCTGCTTGGCGCCGATCCACGCGGCGCAGTCGGTTTGCAGGAAGACCA
This sequence comes from Mucilaginibacter sp., assembly GCA_029237615.1. Taxonomy (GTDB): domain Bacteria; phylum Bacteroidota; class Bacteroidia; order Sphingobacteriales; family Sphingobacteriaceae; genus Mucilaginibacter. The sequence continues at coordinate 9,658 of JAQNCM010000535.1, read as the reverse complement.
GGATCGCGGTTTCGATGTCCGGCGAGAGATGGGCGCTCATGTTGAACGCCTCGTTTTCGCCGGCCAGGAGGCGCTTGAGGTACGCATTCCCCTGCTCGCGGAAGTAGGCGGCCGGGCCCTCGATAGTGCCGTCGGCGTTGAGGGTGAAGTGACCGACCGTCTTGACGGCCGTGGTGATGGGGGTGAGGGTGGAGGTTGTCATTGGTGAGCTCCTTTCGGGAGGCTTTGGAGGAACCGCTTGGTTCCTTACCTTGATTTAAGTATACGTTATTCAAGATAGGAGTGCAAGCACCTGGGGAGGGCAAAATAAGGAAATACGGATATTTGCTCGGCGCCGCTCGGGCGCCGGGTTACGATAATCCCTGCCGGTGTCGTGCCCGGCAACCGCCCCGGCTAGCGCGCCTGTATGTTCCGCTGCTAGTCGGGGCGTCCCCCTATCGAGACGAGGATATGACCGCACCATACCGGCCGCGCTGCAGCTTCTGCCATCACCACGAGTCTGAACGCCGCCGGCTGATTCATGGCCAGAGCGGCATGATATGCGCCGCCTGCGTGGCCGAATGCCAGAGCATTCTTGATGAGCGCAACATCAGCCGGGCGGTCCGGAGGCGTACAAGCGTCTTGCACTGGCGACGTTGGCGGGCGCATGGGCTCCCTACGTTAGAGCCGTTCGTTGACGCTCGAGCCTAATCGGCGAAGAGGCCCATACCGGGCATGCCGCGGAGGTTGATGGCGATCACCGTGTTCGCATAGGTGTCGTAATCCTCGCAACGTATGGCCCTGGTGAGTGCTGCGAGGTCCTGCAAGTCTTCCGGCGGAACGGGCAATGTGGCGCGGCACTTTGGGCACGTGAGCGTACCGTCAGCCTCGATAACCTTGTCGAGCGGCGCCTGAGCATACGTAGCGGGCATGCACGTCGGGCAGCGCAATCCTACAACAATAGGATCGAGTACTTCATCAGGGTTTGGCTGTGTGGCGGGCTCACGTAGCACGGTGATATGCCGGCGCCGCTCGCTCACAGCGGCTCCAAATGGCGAGCTAGGCGCTTAATGTCACTTTGTCGGTAGAGATACACCGGCCAGCCTGAATCGCCCCGCAACGTCCTAGTGGGATCGACGTGCCAGTGCTTCCTTAGCTTGTCGAACTTAGCGGGGGAGATGCCCAGGCGCGCCGCGGCCGACTTGCGCGTGATGAACACGTTATCGTCGATTTGCTGTCGTTCCTCAGTAGTCAGATCGTGTATCTGCAGCCTGGTACCTCCGGCGTAGAGCGGTCCGGTCACATGGCGCGGGATATAGACGGTTTGCACTAGACCGATCTCTCTGGCGGCATATAATTCCTGCGACGTCAGCCCGAGCCGCTCTTGCGCTTCCGGCCAGTCAACGTAGCCGTGTTCTACCGCCCACGCAGTCACGCGCGCTAGCTTCGCTTCCCACTCGGCGTTACCCTCGAGGTCGCTCATGCTTACCTGCCCACGGCCCTACTCTCCCCGGCCCCAGAATCGCCACCAGGGCCAATGCCAGCGCTTTAACCGGCTCAGATGCTCTTGCAGGCTACGATTCTGCGCCAGGGCCCCGTCACGCTCTGTTTCTGCGGCGCCCAGTTGTGCCGTCAACTCACCGACGCGCACCTTCGCGCTATCGCGCTCGGCTTCAGCCTTGCCGAGCCGTGCGGCTATCTCCATGTTCTCGCTGTGGAAGCGTTCAATCATGGCGACGAGCTCACCGATATCCGGCCCGGCCCGCTCCGCGGGCACGAGGCCATCCGGCGCCGTCTCTTCGTCATCATCCTCACCGTCCTCGATCGTGCGCTCGGCATGCAAGGCTTTGAGGAAGTGAATCGACCGCTTGGTGTAGAGGTTGACATGCGGCTTCGTCTTACTCAGGCCGGCGGGAGGCACCTTGTCATGCTTGCACCAGCGCGTGAACGTGCGGGTGGAGATATCCAGCACTTTGAGCGCCTCAGCCTTCGTGTAATAGCCCTCATCGTCGTCCTGGCCGGCGTAGCCGCCGGCCGTGACGTCTTCCATTGCCTCGCTCATGTCACCTCGCACATACAAGGCCGCGCTAGGCAGTTCTGGCAGAGGCCATACGCTCCTGTGATGAACCGATCAGGATCTTCGCCTCTGCGCCGTCTACGCTGCCTCACAGGCCCCCCAACGGGGGGTTGGGGGGATCTGCGTCTATTACCTGAGTCTCGTTTACCTGGGTATATGTTGTGTTCTATTTTCGTAACATCCTGATGTCGCGCCGGTGTAACTTCCAGATGTTCTGTTTTTGTAACATCAGGGATTGTGACTTCTTGATGTTTCACTTTTGTAACATCAGACTTCGCAGGCTTCTTCTCAGCGGCGATCGGGCTGCTTAGCCGGGGCAAGACGTAGACATTCGTTTTCCCCTGCCCGCGGCGCCGGACGATGACCGCGCCCGCCGCGACGAGCTCGGCGATGTGCCGGCCGACTGCCTGGCGCGTCGTCTCAAGGTCTTCGGCCATGCGGGACTGTCCAGGGAAGCAGCTGCCCGCCTGCCAGGCGTAATGGAGCAACAGGCCGTAAGCGACCTTGGCGCCGGCGCTCAGGCCGCGGCCGCGGAGGATGATCGTGGGCAGCATGACAAACCCGGCGCGCATCGTGTCGTCTTCGACAATGATGGTATTGAGCTCGGGCGCCTCGTCGGGTTCCTCCCCGCGGGCTATGGAATCGCCGGATGGGGTCTGGTATGATCGTTGCATGGCTCGCTGGCCTCCTTCTCAGGCTTGAGCGTCCTAGAAGCCCCGCACTTAGTGTCAAGTAGGTGCGGGGCTTCGCCGTGTAAACGGCTTGATCGCCATTATAGCCACGTGCCGAGCGGCTGCGCAATGACCAACGGTGGCCAACGGCATGGCCAACGATGACTTAGCCACGGCCAGCCAGGGCTAGCCGTGGCCAAAACGATGGCTAAGCGAACCGCTCGAGCGCGGTGCTGGCTGCCAAGTACAGCGGGTGCTTGGGGTGGCCGTCCTTGGTCACACCTAGACAGGAGACGTAGCCTTTGTGCTGCCAGATACGGGCGTGGACGTCACGTCCGCGGCTGTGCAGGGCGCCATGCACGCCCCAGGCGCAGACGATGGTATTGACCGCTGCCTCCCGGCAGACACGTCTAATGTATTCGTCGTTCTCCGGCCCGATAGGATCGTCCATAGCGCCGAGCAGCGCCGGGTCGGTCGACCTGGCCGCAAATAGGTTCACGACCACGATGCCGCCGAGATTCCACTGCTTTGTGAACGCTATGCAGCGCCTAATCGTGGGGTCATCGCTCGAGGCGTCAGCCGTCGAGGGGTTGAGCATAACCCACGCGGCTACCGGCTTGTAATCGTCCCACCAGCGCCACAGTATGTAGCGGTAGCGGCCGCACTCCGAGAAGACGGCGCCGGACGCATCACCGGGCGGATGGGGCCTGAAAGGGCGGTTGGCCAGGTGTGGCCATGGCCTATCGGATTGTTTCGTACACATAATAAGTAATTCCTCTCGCTCTCGTTATACGCGCAGGAGCACCTTGTCCGGCGGCAAATGCTCGCGGCAATACAGCCGGCCGTGAACGTCGACGCCGTAGGGCGGCTGCTCGCAGTGCATGCAGCGTGGCCCGTTGTGGCTAGCCGCGGCCGGCCGGTCGCCGTCGTTCAACCTGACGCGCAGGGCGCTGAGCGCCGCTAGAATCTGGCACTCCGCTGCGCCCGTATGCAGCAAGTCGTCGGGCATGCGGCCGGCTAAAAAGTGGAGGTAGTCCGGACTCACGTACAGGAGCTCGGCCAGCTGCGCAAGCATCGCATTGGCCGGTGGCCCGCGATGGCCAGCCTCTATATCGTGCAAATACTGAGCGCTGATCGCGCCCCCAGCCGGCTTGAAGATGCCCGCCGCGGCCGCCTGCAGGCTCAGGCCGCGGGCATGTCGCCGAGCGCGAATTGTCTCCCCAAAGGTCATTCTGTTGGCCTCTCTAGGCCACGGCTAGCCGTGGCCAGCCATGGCTAATTACGAGCGAACGTAGAGCGTATGCAGCACGCGCCGCGCGCGTATGTTGCCGCGATCCTGGTCCTTAAAGTGCTTGAGATGCATGGAGCAGAGGTAGAGCTTGCCGAGCCGGTTGCAGGTTCGCGGGTCCTCGTCGGCGCGCATAGTAGCCTCGACGAGGGCCGTAGCGGGGCAGCCACGCATCCCGCAGCGCTTAGCAGGCGTTTTTCGCATAAATCCCCCTAAAATGGCCCTGTAGTCCGATACGGTTGCATTATCGGACACTAGGAATTTCCTATCGGTTGGGTCTTCGGCCAGCTGTTCGGCCAGTTGTATGCGCACTGCCAGCAGCGGCGTTTGGTGCCGGGACGCGGGGGGACGGGCCACACCTCGTTGAAGTGGCCGCACTCCAGTCGTTCCACCAGCGTTTCTACCGGTAAAGGGCTGTCCGGGCACTGCTCATAGGTGAATATCGAGACAACCTTGCGCCAGGGCATATCGTGTGTCGGAACCGAGGGCGGCTGCTCAGCGAGCAGCGCGGCTTGGTCCGCTGTGCTGATGTCTAGAGCGTTGTCATCGCTCATGCCTGCAGCCATTACTTTTCCCTTAGTGCCAGTAGTTGTAGAGCCACGCCAGCGGGTTGTAGAACCAGCGCGGCGTGCCCTGATGTCGAGTGAAATACACACGGAACCAGCGATGATAGGGGCGGGACAGGCGCCGCGGCGCTGCCGTAATCCACAGACGGCCTACTGTGGGCCAGAAGCCTTTCTGCTGTCGTTCCTGCCGCTCCATGGCCTTGATTAGCTCTCGCCAGACCCTCTCGGTTGGCATTCCTCTATCCCTCTCCGTCCGGTTGTTTTGTCGACCATCTACCTGTGCCGTCACGCATCTCCTTAGTACAAGCAGGGCAGGCAATATCGCCGCTGTGGTCAATGTCCCAACCCGTGCGCAGGGCGCGGTGTGCTAGGTTATGCTCGGCACGGCCGCGATCGTCAATCCAAGCACTGCGATTCGCGTGCAATTCCTTGCCGCAGCCCGCGCTACAACGCAGCGTGAGGCGCGTAGCCTTGATGGAAGTGCGGGCACATCGATAGATTGCCACCTCGCGGTATTCCGTCTCAGTTGGCACGTCGCACCCCCTTGCTTTGCTCGACTTTCGCGGCGCAGTCGGGGCAGAGCACACAGCCATCCTGCTGGCGCCAGCCGTTCTCCGCGAAGCGAGCTCGAGCTAGGATCACGCCACAGGGGAATGGGGCGGAGTGGATCGTCTCGCAGCGGTCGCATTCGATACGCGGCGTGCCTCGCCGAATGTGGAACAGACGCGGCCATTCAAGACGCTTGTTCATTGCGCCACCTCTCAAAGTGACTCGACTCTCATTCCTGGCGGCGGGATATGCACGTCGCAGAAGTAGCGGCCGGCGCCCCGATGCGAGCTGCAGGCGGCTCGATTGCAATAAGAGCAGCGAATCTTGTTCGCCTCGGCACGGGCGGTATCGTAGGTAGCCAGAACGGCCAGCAGCCGCTCAATAGCTTCGGCATATGTCTCCACAGCCGCGTGACTCTTTTCCAGCGACGTGCGGAACGCTTCGACTGCCGTCTCCGCTGCCTTTAGCTGCAGTCCGATGGAACGTGCTTCTTCAGATGCCATGCTCTATCCTTCCCCGCTCTCCGTGCCGCCGGCGGTGCTGTAGCCGCTCCAGAGATCGCCGCCGGCAAACTCCCATGCCGGCGGCGTCGGATACTCCCCTTGCGCCTTCCGGCGCCAGTAATCCGCCCAGGCGCGTGCGTGCTTGCATTCATTTGTTAGGACGGCGATCCGTGCCTCCTGAGCGTCGATGTGCTCTACCACGCCCTGCAGCGTTTTGGCACCTATCGTGATGGGCAGCACCTTCTCAGCTGCGAACCGCCGCAGTAGGGCCAAGTCATCGTCGCTCATCCGGCTAGCCCCTCCCGCTCTTCCCTAGTCCAATGCCAGGAACGATCACCTTCCGCCATATCAGTGCAGATCCAGCCCCTGGATGGCACCCATAGCCAATCGACGGACCAGAAGCCGTCTAGCAGTCGGCTAACTCGCGTCGATAGATCCGTGAGCTCTTGGACCTCCTCGGGGGATTCTTGGCTGATTGCTGCTAGGCGATCTTGCCAGTCGGGTACCGTGATCTCCGTCCGGTCAAAGGCGTTCGGTGGCCAGTAGGGGTGATGGTCAATGATCACGCCGTTGCGGACGAAATAGCGCCTCTCCCTGGTAATCGGCATGCCGTTGAACGCGATGAAGGCCGGCTCGGTCGGCAGCAACTCGCGCGCGACCCACACATCCGTCGGCAGACCCATCAGGTCCACGAGGTGCGAATACTCGACGAGACAGAAGACGTGGTACTCAAGGAGGTGCTCGCCGGCGTAGTAGCACGTCCGGCGCCAATCGTGCTTACCGGATGTGTGGCCCGTGCGCAGGAACGCGGGCGGGCCTCCAACATCCTTAATTGCACCTCGCAGCTGCTCTAGGAAGGCATCCAGGCCCGGCACGGGCTCACCGTCCAGCAGATTCCAGAGCGGCGCGTCGGTGCGAATCACGCGCGTCTTCGGTACCGGAATGCCGTTCGCTTCGATGACCGGGAACCAATAGCTGATGCAGGTGCGGTCAATCGCTCCCTTGAGGGGCGTCGTCTCGTCGCTCATCGTATTTCCTTCTCTAGCTTGCGTAGGTCAGCGTTCTCGCTCCGGAGGCATAAGGAGCATGTGTCGTCATCGGGTAGCGCCGGCCGTCCGGCTACAGACGTCATGCTGCACGCAGCCCTCTCGGCGCCGGGACGGTAGTAGTGCGCCATGCCGCTGCGAGGGTTTGCCATCCATTTGCCGAGCTCAGGCGTTCCCATCACACCACCGGCTTGAGCAGCATCACCCACGCGACGGTATGCGTTGCCGCCTCGGGCGGCACGGACTTGCCCCACTTGGCGTACTCAGCTGCGATGCCGGGATCTTCGCCGGCGCGTACGACGTCAATCACTTCGACAGGGCCCACGCCTGTGAGCGCGACCGCCCGGCCGCCGAGAACGTCCATGAGGCTTTGCCGCGTCTCATCCGGCACGGTGAAGAGGCGATCCGCATGAATCCCGAGCCGGCAGAAGGCCGAGCATACGTGCGCGGCGTCTTCCGGGGATATCCGCTCTATGCCCCACTCCGTGACTTGCACTTCCGCCCAGTCGATCACTCGGCATCCTCCCGCTTTACCCAACGGACATTAGGGCTACGGCTGACCTCGACGGTGATGCCCTCACGGGTGAAGAATCCCGCCTTCGCATGCTCATAGAAGGTCTTCGAGAGCTTGAAGTACGCCTTGATGAGCTTCTGATCAACAAACTCTACGTAGCGGTCCTCGCCGAGCGCGGCGAGCTCCTTGATCAGCGCCGGCTCGTCGGCAATCTTGACGTCTTTCCGCTCGGCGCAGCTGACCGTTGCCAGGTCATTGCGGTATGTCTCGCCGCCCGCGCTCAGGATAAGGTCGAGAATATTGGCGCGCAGGCGCTCACGGATCTGATTCAAGCGCGCGATTTCACTTTCGATGTTCTGAAGATCGAACAGCCTGTGGTCTAACCGGACGGCGGTATCGGCCTCGAGCACATATACTGCCTGCGCCTCATGCGCGGCCGTACTGTCCCCAACCTTTGTGCTCGGATACTGATCCCGGATGTTTGCATTGAAGTAGGCGCCGGGGGATGTGGTGGTGATCAGCCCTATGAAGTGCTCCTGGGGCACGTTGGCGTAGCGGTAGACGGCGCCAGAGTGAAACTCGATCTCAAGCGTCATGCTCTCGGCATCGTAGCCGGCGCTCTTCAGGTTGCTCGACGTGACCGGGGTTCGCTCAATCACTAGCTCGGTTGTAGTAGTCACAAGAACTCCTAGATATGTGCATGAGAATCAGAAGCCCGCGTTTGGCGGGCTTACATGCCTACCGGGTACTGCTGAACGTTGAGCCAGGACAGGGCAACCGGGGCGGTTTCGTCTAGCGGGCCTTCGCCCTTGCCCTTCAGGCCGTGCTCGCGTGCGAGCTCTGTGCCTGCTTGCTTACCGAAGAACGCTATTTCCGCATCCTGGCATTGCCGGGCAAGTGACCGCGCCCAGGTGTTATCCATGCTCCGGGCGCCGGCGCCGCTTTCGCCGCCGACGATTACCCAGTCGATGCAGGGAAGGTCCGTGATACGGCCGGCGTATTCTTGCTCAGAATTGCCCACAGCAGGCCACCACTCACCGGTTAGGGTGTTGTAGACCCCCGGACCGCCCACGTCCTCCCAGCCGCACAATAGCGACCGGTCGCAGCCGATTTCTAGGTGTACCGGAGACAGTAGCGGCTCGCAGGAGAGGAAACGCACGGCCGCAGTTGAACGGAGCAGATGCGGGATCCGTTGGTCGGCCGCGGCCTGATCCTCGACCGACGTACCGAGCCAAACATTATGCAGCGGCCATACCCGGCACTCCGGCCCTAGACCAAGCTGTCGAGCCCGACTCCATACCTCAAACTGGAATATGGCTTCTCCTACGAGGCGCGCCATCCGCTCGGGCCGCTTGGTCAGGATCTGAAACGTGTGGCTCTCCGCTAGCGCCATCACCGCAAACACCTCGATCAGCGTGGCGATCTCCACGTCCGGATGGAACAAGTCACTCATTGAGTTCACGAAGACCCGCCGCGGCGTCTTCCAGCGCAGCGGGTCGTGCAGGTGCTTCTCAACCGCGATCACCTTGTTAGTCCAGCGCGCATGGCCGTTGACGCGGCGAGCCAGCCCTTCGTAGGGCTGGCCGGGCCCGCTGAACCTGGCCGCGACAACCTCCGCGTAGCAGTTCTGACAGCCGGCCGATACGCGCGTACAGCCGCGGACCGGATTCCAGGTAGCGTCCGTCCAAGATATGCCCGTGGTTGTGCCCATTGCGGTGCTCCTTCTCTAGCTCCACTTGCGCAGGTGAAATGCCCCGCGTACCTCATCCAGGTAGGGCCCGATGTCTTGCACGCGCGCCGAGGCCGGCTCGATCGCGTACTGCACCACATACAGCCCGTTGATCGTGGCGCTCTCGAAACTGCTGTAATCGCTGCGCTCTTCGAGGATGCTCAGCACCACATCCTCCGAGTCCGGCGCCAGCGTGCGCGCGCCGCCCTTGGCGCTTTCCGGGCACTGCACGGCGATCGCCAAGCCGGTCACGAAGAGCTCTAGATCACCGCCCCTGATGCGCTTAGCTGGCATCGCCGGCTTCCTGTGCTTCCTGAGCCGTTCGCAGCGTGTTGGGGGTGAGCCGTTCCATCTTCTCTATCGCGGCTTCCCAGCGCGTGCGCAGCGTCTCGTACTCCCCGGCGATGCCGTCAAGCACCGCTAGCTCAGCCGGCGTCGCGAGGTAATACCGCTCGTACTGCTTGGCCGGGCGCCCATCCTCGAAGCGGAAGCGCCCGGCCCGGTCTAAGCTGGCTACGCGGTGCTTCCTGTAGCGAAGCCCGTAGAAGGAGTTATCTACGGTCACGACGTCCACAGCCGGCAGTCCAGGGGCGACTAGCTTCTTAAGGTCGCTCAGTTGCGCGCGGTTGACGAGCCGGCCCTTGACCATCGCGCAAAACATGCCCTGGTCGGTGACATGGATGTCCACGCCCTCATGTGTCAGTACCTTCGGATAATCGGTGATGTGCGCCACGTC
>JAQNCM010000101.1 GCA_029237615.1 Mucilaginibacter sp. | reverse complement strand
ATCTTTTTTGGTTTCAGTCTTTTTCTTTTTGGTAGTGTCTTGTTGCATTGATTTAGCTGACGCTGCAAAAGTTCCGAGGGTGATAGCTGATATCATCAGCATAGTTAGTGCTTTTTTCATAGTTTTTTATTTTTTATTAATTGTAATCTCTATATGCATAACTGTGCCAAAAAAATAAAAACGCCGTTTTTATGTATAAAACCAATCAATTTGGCGGAAAAGTTCAATTTTAATGTAGACTAACTCCACAATGTGTAGAGAAAAGCAACAGTATTTATAAACTGTTTGAAGCTAGACCAAAAACGCCAGGCTGGGCGGGGAGTATTTTATAAACTGTTAAAAATTCAACTATACAAGCACCAAAAAGTGAAGATGATGGTTCGACTACAAAAATAAACCCTTTGTTAAAGCAAAAACCTCCCAAGTCCAATGCACGTTGGATTATCCTGGTTGGATTTACAATTTTGCTCGTAGTAGCAGCAAAAACATGTAACGGCCCAACTCTTCCCGGTGACAATTCGCTGCCAGCAGATACAATTAAATCAGCTCCTGTCGATTCAACTAATTCAACTCCTGCTGATTCAGCACCTGGCGATAGTACTTCAAATTTTGTAAATACTTCTTTGGCTGGTCGAAGTTCCACCTTCGTCCCAAGGTGTCCTAAGCTTTCAGCTTATTTATATAACAGCATTATGCCCCGGCAGCACAAAACTAACTATCTGATTATCACAAGCTTGTAAAAACAAGTGGATAAAAGTGGATAGGGTGGATAAAATTTCACTATCCGCCACCATGTAATTCGTTTTCGGAAAGATGATGTTGCTTACCGAAAACGATGAGGTGTTAAACTATTCCAGCTCATAGTCTTTAAGCTTACGGTACAAAGTAGCTACCCCAATGTTCAATAGCCGGGCCGCCTCGGCCCGGTTACCATGGGCATAATTAAGTACCCGCTGTATATGCAGTTTTTCGATGGACGAAAGGTCAAATGTTGACATAGGGTTGCCTGCTTTTGAAGACTGAGGTTCCTGCATTTCATAAGGCAGCAAAGTTTCATCCAGTATATTATCATCGGCCAATATTACCGCGCGCTCGATAACATTTTTCAGTTCACGGATGTTTCCCGGCCAGTTGTAAGCTTCCAGCTTTCCTACAAATTTTTCACTTAAACCGGCAAACTGTTTTTTTACTTTTAAGCCAAAGTAATGCATAAAATACTCGGCCAGCAACCTGATATCTTTTTTCCGGTCTCTAAGGGCAGGCAAGGTTATTTTAAAAACCGATAACCGATAATACAAATCGGAGCGGAAACCTTCTTTACTCACTTCTTCCTGCAGGTTCCGGTTGGTGGCAGCCAGTATGCGTACATTTACCTGTGTAGGTTTAGTGTCGCCAATCTTTAAAAACTGCTGCGATTCAAGCACACGTAATAGCTTAGCCTGCAGATCGTGATCCAGTTCACCAATTTCATCTAAAAAGATGGTGCCGTCATTTGCTTCCTCAAAAAGCCCCTTTTTGTCTTTAACTGCTCCGGTAAATGATCCGGCTTTGTGGCCGAACAGTTCACTTTCCAGCAACTCCTTTGTAAATGCACTGCAATTTACCGCAACAAATGATTTTGTACTGCGGTGACTGGCCTGATGTATAGCCTCGGCAAATATTTCTTTGCCGGTCCCGGTTTCACCCAACAATAAAACAGTTGTATCGGTCAGCGCTACTTTCTGCGCAAGTTTAATAACATCCGTTATCGCTGCTGATTTGCCAATAAGGCGGTCAAAGCCAAACTTATTATTTAACTTTTGCTCCAGTTCCAAAACCTTGAACTGTAACAATGCTTTATCCATCGCTTTGTTAACCAAAGGGATTATTTTTTCATTATCATCTCCCTTAATGATATAGTCAAAAGCACCCGATTTAATGGCTTTTACACCGTCGTTTATGGTGCCAAAAGCAGTTAACACTATAATTTCGGCCGCTGGCCAGTTAGCTTTTATTTGCGAAGTAAGCTCAATGCCATTTATATCAGGCAACTTTACATCGCTTATCACTACCGGGATAGCATCATACTGCATTTTTTTCAGCCCTTCTTTCCCCGTTGCAGCAACTAATACCTCGTAACCTTCTAACTGAAGTATCCTCGCGAGCAGACTGCGCAACCGCTCTTCGTCATCAATAATTAATAGCTTGTTTTTAATCATAACCTGAGAGCAAATGTGGTGAAAATTATTTACGAACTGGAATTTGTCTACCGGTTGAAAGATTGGTATAAATATTATTTGCAGTGTTCGTTTCAAAGGATCAGGCACCATATAACTTATGGTTAAATAAAATTAATCTAAAGCTTATGCGTTTATAAACTATTTCGAAACTTATATTTTTAGATTACGTATTTAAGTGCTTAGCCGTATCTGTTTAAAATGTTTCAAGTCTTTATTAAAAAGTGGTTCCGCACCTATGAGGGCATAGTAAAAAAAATGCCGAATGAAGATTTTAAAAATATTCAAAATGATTTAGAGTATTGGAAAAATCAGCTATTCCTAAAGTTTTTGATTTATTGTTTCCCAATAAGTTTTATTGCCGTATTGCCTGGCGTTTATATGTCGTTCAAAGGAGGATATATAATTATTGGGGTAGTTGATTGTTTATGTTTTGCATTACTGGTTATAGCAACCTTTTTTAGCTTCTTAGCTCTTAAATACAGAAAACTTTTAATAATTACCATGTTTTATTTATTAGCAATTTTTTTAATTGCTAATTTGGGATACATAGGCCCCGGAATATTCTATTTGCTTGCAACTACTATTCTGATCGCTTTAATTGTTCCGGTAAAGTATGCTTATTGGTCAATCGCTGTAAATGCAATTATTTTATTGTCTTTTGCCGGAATAATTTATTTTGAGCCTTTTAATGTTATATTATTAAAGCAATACAGTGCCAGCGAATGGCTTGCCTTTAGCTCCAACCTCATTTTTTTGAGCCTGGTATTAGTAGTTCTTATTCATGCCATATTTGACGGTTTACAGTCGGTTATCTTAATAAAGGATCAATTGCAGGCTAACTATAAAAACATATTTGAAAGCAGCCCTTTACCTATGTGGCTGTTTGATACCGATTCGTTAAGTTTTCTTGATGTAAATGAGGCTGCAGAAACACATTATGGTTACAAGAAAAAGGAATTTATGAGGATGACGATTAAAGATATCCGGCCGCCGAAAACGGTAGTTGACATCGAAAATATTGTAAGTTTAAATAAAGAACAATTTAAGTATAGGCATGATAACATAAGCCATGTAAAGAAAAACGGAGAAAAAATCAACGTAAAAATACAGAGCAGCCTGGTTGATTTTAATGGATATAAAGCTAAATTGGTACTGGTTGCTGATATCACGGCGCAAATAAAGATTGAGCAGGAAATGCAAAAATCGGCACTTAAATTAAAGCAATCCGAGGCTAACCTGCGTGCCATATTTGAAAGCACACTTGATGGGTTTGTACTTTTGGACAGTGACAATTGTATTGCTGCGTTTAATTTAAAAGCCCAGGAATCTATTATTTTTAATAATAATCAGATTGCTTTTGAATATGGAAAAAGCATTTTAGATTATATAGATGTTACGCGCAGGGTATACTTTAAGGAACTTTTGCAGCGGGTATATTTAGGTGAAGTAATAGAATATGAAAGGAAATTTCGAAGGAACGGAAAAATACATTGGATTCACTATACACTTACACCCGTTAAAGACGGCGACAAAACTACGTGTGCATGTATAACGGGCCGGGATATTACAGTCTATAAGCAATATGTACAAACGATAGAGGAACAAAATAAAATTTTTCGTGAAATATCATGGATGCAATCGCATTTAGTAAGGGCGCCTTTAGCCAGGGTAATGGGATTAACCACTCTGCTTAGCTGCGAAAACGACGAAAATGAAAAAGAAGAAATATTAAAGCTACTGCAGTACTCAGCCAACGAACTCGACGATATTATCAAAGAGATAACAAATAAAACATCCAATACAGTTTAAGAGGCTCGTTCCTTCAAAATCGCGGTTAAAGATCACGCTCTGTATTTATGACGTATCCACATCAATTAAGCTGAAAAATAGCCATTGATTTAATTTTTTGTAAAATTAAATCACAGATGTAATTACAAAGAAAAATATTTTAATTAACATTAAAATTATTAATTTAGGGTCATTCCGCCTGACAATGTCGGCTATTGATAGTTAATAATTTGACGCAGTAAAATATGGATTTATGAAACAAGTGATATACTGGATATTGGTTTTTTTAAGTTTGATTACTGTATTGTCGCTGGGAATGATAATTATTAATTATTGCTGGAATGCCCGGTTGTAGATTTATTTTCTTTTAGTTTCTGTTAAATCTTAGGCAGTTTATACCCATTATGATATTCTTTCATTAAATACTCTTTATTGACGGCCCTGTCCGTAAAGGCTCGTCCTGCGTCATCCCACGCTAGCTTTTTACCGCTTCGAACGCTATATTGCCCATTTGTGCAACCGTTGCTACATGTGCACCGCGCGATTTCACTACGCTTACAAAATTTTCCCAATGCTTATCAATGCCATTGTCTGACGAAACTACAAATGACTTGCTTACTTTGTTATGGCTTTGCCGTTCCTCAATTACCTCCCAGCCGCCGCGGTTTAAAATCAATGTGCCGTTATTGCCGATAAAGCATGGTTGTTTAATGCCGATGCCAACAGTCCTCCGCCGGCAATTATGGCAGATTTTTGCAAAAAATCTCTGCGTGAATTCATAAGTAACGATAATTGGTTATCGGTAAATGTAGTAATTTTTACCTTCTTCTTGCCATGGCCATTAATTGGCGGTGACGGCGGTCATCATAAAATTTAGTAGTAACCAGTATTGCATGGACAATACCGGGAATCCAGAAAAATAAAGTCAAAAAAATGTTTAATATAAATGCACCAATCTTACCGGTTGTTAAGATAGCTAGCGGCGGGCATAAAAAACATATAAAGTAGCGCATAATCATTTTCAGATTAAAACCTATGTAAATTGATCCTTTTTGTATTGGATAATACTAATTTGAATTTGTTACCCGGCAAACGTGAATTATATTTGGGTAACTAGGAAATCAGACTGATAAATATTATTATTTTATCATAATGGGCATGTCACAGTAAACGGGAAAGGTTCAGGATTTTGGCAATTAAGCAGAAACGCTCCGAAGTACCGGAGCGTTTCTGCTTAACAAGCGTTTCTGCTTATTTATATTAATCAATTATTAATGTAGCAATGGAATGTGCAGGGCTGCTTATTTTGGCAGCCTTGCCTTTAAGCCAAAGGTAATAATCAATATTTTCATCGTTTTTGTTCATTACAACAACCGCTATTTTGCCATCAGCATTTACATACGCGGTGGTTAACAGCTTGTCACGACTGGCCGCACTTATTATGCGTTTAGCTCCCGGACGTATAAATTTTGAAAAGTGGCCCATGTAATAATAAGAATTGGTGTAGATCAGGCTTCCGTTCCTGGTATCAGCATGGACAGGGGCAAAACAAAAATTGCCAACGTGGTTTGGGCCGCCGGTTTCATCCAGCAAAATATTCCAGTCTGTCCAGCCAACGGTACCGGCGTTAAAATCATTGATCATGGAGGTTCCATATCTTTCTCCGAGCGCCCAATCATTTAACCTGCTAAAATCAAATTTTTCAAAGCAGCCTTCGGTAAACAATAGGTGTTTCCCGGGGAAAGCTTCGGCCACACGTCTTTCATTTTCAAAATTCATGCCTGCACCGGTCCAGGTTTCATACCAGTGGTAACCTACACCCCATACATATTTTGCAGCTTGTGGGTCTTCCAGTATTGTGCTTGCCCGCTGATACATTAAATCGCGGTTGTGGTCCCAAACAATTAACTTTTTACCGGCCATACCCGCTTTGTATAATGTTGGCCCTAAAAAGTTTTTAACAAAATCACGCTCTTCTTCTGCCGTAAAAACACATGATTCCCAGGTTTGGGTAGCCATTGGTTCGTTTTGCACGGAAAGGCCCCAAACAGGTACGCCGGCTTTTTCATACGCCTGAATAAACTTTACATAAAAATTTGCCCATGGCTGGTCATATTCTGCTTTTAGTTTTCCGCCATGCAATACATTGCCGTTTGTCTTCATCCATCCCGGTGGGCTCCATGGGCTGGCAAACAAGGTTAGCTTGCCACCTGCTGCAGCCATAGCCGCTTTTATAAAAGGAATCCTGTATTTTTCGTCATGGCTGATATCGAATGTTTTTAACGATACGTCATTGTCTTTTACATAACTGTAACTTGCGCTCGAAAAATCGCTGCTTTGAATACTGGTACGGGCCAGTGTATAACCAATACCTTTGTTTTTATCATAATAAGCGGTTAAAAATTCCTGCTGTTTATCTTTTGGTAACTTATAAAAGGTTTCGGCCACTGCATCAGTTAAAGCACCGCCAATTCCAAGCATAGTCTGGAAAGTTTTTGATGGGTCAACAAATACCGAAACTTCTGTTTCACCAGGCTGGGGTTTATCGGTAAAGTGAAGCGTTTCTATTCGCGTAATCCTATTTTCGGTGCTTTTGGCAGTTAAATAAACCTTTACCGTCTTATTGTTGATAGAAAACGAAGCTGCATTTTGTGCAATTCCACTTTTTACCATTGGTAATATGGCTGCAAGCAAAATAAAAGGCTTTATGGATAATTTTCTTTTCATGATTAGTTAAAATAAATAAAAGAATTCGGTTGTTGTTGATTTGTGGGAGCCAAATCTATTAAAGATATTTGAATAAAAGTATTTCTGCGTTAAGCAATTAAAAATTACTCCTTTAAGCTCGCGCAAACTGATCCCTATTGTAACAAAACCGTACACCCACCGTTCGGATATGTAACAAGGGCATAACCTAATATCATTATAATCTATTGATATTAAATACATTAAGACATCGGCATGAATGTTAGTTGTATTTCTTCGCTTTGATGTGTAGGAAAATACAGGAAGCGAAAGTTATAGCATCTGTCAAGTTACGGAATTACCAATACCACTATCATCCATGATTAAGAACTATTTTAAAATCGCCTGGAGAAACCTTATCAAAAATAAGATGCACTCCTTCATCAATATCACGGGCTTATCTGTTGGTATGGCTGTGGCTATGCTTATTGGCTTGTGGATCTATGATGAATTATCGTTCAACAAAAATTTTCAGAATTATGGGCGTATTGCTGTTGTTATGCAGCATCAAACTTTTAACGGTGAGGTGGGCACACAAACTTCAGTACCCTATTTAATGGGCGACGAGTTGCGTAAAAATTATGTCAATGATTTTAAATATATCACCATGTGCTCATGGACCAATGATCATATACTCGCTTTTGGCGAAAAGAAAATTACGAAAAGCGGTAACTATTTTGAACCGCAGGTAACTGACATGCTGTCGCTTAAGATGCTGAAAGGGACGCGATCTGCTTTACGGGATAATCACGCCGTTATCCTTTCGGAATCAACTGCAAAAGCTTTGTTTGGTGATGCAGATCCCATGAATAAAACGATAAAGATCGATAACAAATTTAATGTTACTATAACAGGCGTTTATGAGGATTTGGCCTACAATTCAGACTTTAACAACCTAACATTTATTGCGCCCTGGCAACTGTATAACGACAGCAATAATTGGGTAGAAAAGACTACCAATCCATGGCGTAATAATTCTTTCCAAACCTTTGTACAAATAGCCGATAATGCTGATATGAATAAAATATCAGCAAAAATTAAAGACGTTAAACTGAAAAGAGTTACAAAAGCAGATGCTGCGTTTAAACCCGTTGTCTTCCTTCACCCCATGAGCAAGTGGCACTTGTATTCGGGATTTAAAAATGGTGTAAATGCTGGCGGAAGAATTGAGTTTGTGTGGCTATTTGGTATTATTGGTTTTTTTGTTTTGTTGCTTGCCTGTATCAATTTCATGAACCTGAGTACAGCGAGGTCCGAAAAACGTGCTAAGGAGGTAGGCATCCGAAAAGCTATAGGCTCCGTACGCGGGCAATTGATTGCCCAATTTTTCAGCGAATCATTATTGATAGCCTTTTTTGCTTTTTTGCTATCGCTGCTGCTTGCGCAGCTGGCAATACCTTTTTTTAACCAGGTTGCTGACAAAAGGATAGGAATTTTATGGGGCAGTCCATTATTCTGGACAACAGGAATTTGTTTCAGTTTATTTACCGGAGTTATTGCAGGCAGTTATCCGGCGCTTTATTTATCATCATTTCAACCTGTTAAAGTATTGAAAGGTACGTTTCGTGTAGGGCGTTTTGCGTCCATTCCCCGAAAAGTATTGATAGTGCTACAATTCACAGTTTCTGTGATTTTGATCATAGGAACAATTGTGGTCTTCCGGCAGATCCAATTTGCAAAAAACCGCCCGGTTGGCTACAGTCGCAACGGGCTGATCGCCATTCCGGTAGTAACAGAAGATATTCATAAAAACTTTGCCGCAGTGCGCGATGAATTAAAAAATTCAGGCGCCGTAAGTGAAATGGCCGAATCAACAAGTGCGGCAACCTATGTTGATGAGGTAGACAACGGGTTTGAATGGAAAGGAAAAGACCCATCATTGCAGGGTGATTTTGGCGTTATTTGGGTATCAAATGATTTTGGAAAAACGCTGGGCTGGCACATCAAGGAAGGGCGTGATTTTTCGAAAGACTTTAAAGATTCTTCAGCGATCATATTAAATGAAACAGCCGTAAAGTTTATGGGCTTAAAACACCCGGTGGGCGAAACAATTATGTGGGATGGAAAACCGCATAAATTAGTGGGCGTAATTAATGATATGATAATGCAATCGCCCTATGACCCGGTTTTTCGCACTGTCTTTGTAATGGATCCTACTACTCAAACCGTGATTAATTTGAGAATAAATCCTGCAATCAGCATGCACGAGGCTTTAAGCAAAATCGAACCTGTTTTTAAAAGATATAATCCCGCACAGCCATTTGATTACAAATTTGTTGACGATCAATATGGCCGGAAATTTGGGAACGAAGAGCGGATAGGAAAGCTGGCCAATTTCTTTGCCATACTCGCGATATTTATCAGCTGCCTTGGATTATCAGGCATGGCCTCATTTATGGCCGAGCAGCGCATAAAAGAAATCGGTGTACGCAAGGTGCTGGGTGCAACCATATTTGGCTTATGGGGATTACTATCAAAAGATTTTGTAAAGCTGGTAATTATATCACTGCTAATCTCCATACCCATCGCCTGGTACTTTATGCATGGCTGGCTGCAGAAATACAATTATCATACAGAGCTATCCTGGTGGATATTTGCAGTAACTGCTGCCGGCGCCGTGCTGACCACATTGCTCACTGTAAGTTATCAAAGCATTAAGGCAGCACTGACAAACCCCGTAAAAAGTTTAAAAACCGAGTAAGTTGAAAGCTGAAAGGTAAAAGGCGAAAGGTTGAAGCTTTTCTATCAATAACGGAGCTATGACTAATGACAAATAACACAATGACCAAATCGTGATAAAGATGCATTTTAAAATTGCCTGGCGGATATTGGTTCGTCAAAAGCTGTTTTCGGTTATAAATATCCTCGGCCTGGCTATCGGGATGGCTGCCTGTTTGCTGATTTTTCAATACATCAGCTTTGAATTGAGCTACGACAATTTTCATAAAAATGGCGCAAATATTTACCGCATCAAACATCAAAATTACAGCCAGGGAAATCTGATTGAGAATTTACCTAAAACCTATTCTGCCGTTGGCCCTGCGCTGAAAGCTGAGTTTCCTGAGGTAAGGGAGATGACACGGGTATCAAAAACGGAGGGAATGGTAACAGCCCGACAACCTAACGGATCATTGATCGTATTTAATGAAAGCAGTCTTTACCAGGCGGATGCCTCTTTTTTGCGGATGTTTTCATTTTCCATGCTGAACGGATCGGCTGCCGCACTGGATAATTCAAATGCGGTTGTAATTACGGAAAGAATGGCAAAAAAATATTTCCCTAATCAGGACGCCATAGGCAGAATCATCAATGTTCAGGAGCAAACTTCGGGCACCAATATTACCGCAACAGTTACCGGTGTGTGCAATGTGCCTGCCAATTCCCATCTTCAATTTGATTTCTTACTATCAGCCGATACAAAAACCGGCGATTGGGTTTACCCGGACTACTACACTTATATTTTATTATCCCCCCAAACAAACCCTAAAATTTTCGAAGCAAAACTTGCTTCTTTTTTGAAAACAAAAATCAATGCAGTAAGCAAAAGCAACAGCTATAGCAATACGCAGGGAAAGACTAATTTAACTAATATTTCGCTTACGCTGCAACCACTCCGTAATATACATTTATACTCCAATTTATCTAACGAAATAAGCGCCGGCGGAAACGGTAACATGATTTGGTACCTGGGTATTATTGCTGTGCTAATATTATTGATCGCCTATATTAACTATATAAATCTTTCCACGGCTAAAGTAATTGAACGGGCTAAAGAGGTGGGCATCCGCAAAGTGCTGGGATCACAACGTTTGCAGCTTATCAGGCAATTTCTTTTTGAATCGGCACTGCTTAATTTTATAAGTGTGGCGTTTGCCATATTTATTGTGCTGCTTGCCATGCCCTGGTTCAGTAGCCTTTGCGGAGTTCAAATCACCTTTACCTTATGGAGAAATGCATTCTTTTTACTTGTATTTGCAGGGCTCGTGGCGGCGTGCATCGTGTTATCAGCAATCTATCCGGCCTTAATACTTTCAAATTATAAGCCGGTACAAGTGTTAAAAGGCAAATGCATCAATTCGGGCCAAAGCATTTCATTAAGAAAAGCTTTGGTTGTTTTACAGTTTGCAGCAACCATTGCATTTATAATAGGCACCCTTGTGGTTTACCGACAGGTAAATTATATGAGAAGCGAAAACAAGGGAATGGATATGAAGCAAACACTGGTTGTGGTTGCGCCGCAAAACATAAGGGCCACTGATGCCGACAACAGGAATTATATGGTTAAGGACAGCGTTTTTCAAAACGAAATATTACGTAACTCCCATGTACAAAGCGTAACCTCGTCGTCCAGTATTCCGGGCCAGATCATTGGTTACATCCTATCGTATACCAGCCATGCACAAACTGCCGGAGAAAAAAGCCTGCGGCTTTCTACTTTTGAGATAGGGCGTAAGTTTATAGACCAGTTCAAGATCAGGATTATTGCCGGACATAATTTTTCGACAGATAGTTGGGCAAAAAAGAATCCGGCGATGATGCTGAACGAGGCTGCGGTAACGTCCCTTGGCTTTAAAAACCCGGAGGATGCAATTGGCAAATTAGTGGAAACTAAAAACGCCCGCGGTAAGGTATTTCAAAATGAAGTGATCGGGGTGATCAAAAATTTCCATCAAACCTCACTAAAAGATGACTTCACACCTATTATTTTTCGCCTGAGCGACCCCGGGAGTATCACACATTATGAGCTGAAAGTAAATAGCAATGAAATGCCCAAAACCATTGCGCAGATTGAGCAAACCTATAAAGGCATTTTTTCGGAATCGGCATTCCAGTATTTCTTTTTGGATGATTTTTTTGATCAGCAATATAAAGCCGAACAACATTTTGGCCGGGTTTTTTCCTTGTTTTCCGGCTTTGCAATTTTTGTTGCAAGCTTAGGTTTGTTTGGTTTAACGCTTATCACCATTACCCAGCGAATTAAAGAGATCGGTATCCGGAAGGTATTAGGAGCGTCGATAACAAATATTTTGGTGCTCATCTCAAAAGATCTTATAGGCCTTATTGTTATCGCGAATGTTATTGCGCTGCCGTTGGCTTATTGGGGCAGCTATAAATGGTTGGAGAACTATAAATTTCGCATCCATTTTAACGCCTGGTATTTTATAATTCCGATGATAACCGTTTTCTTAATTGCAGTATTGACCATGAGTTACCAAAGCATCAAAGCAGCTCTGGCTAACCCGGTGAAAAGTTTGAAGACGGAGTGAAAAGAGGTGAAAGCTGAAAGGAAAAGGCGAAAGGCTGAAACTTTTCCAATGATAATGACATAGTGACCAATGAAACAATAACCAACTCAT
The DNA here is from genome assembly GCA_029237615.1 of Mucilaginibacter sp. Classification (GTDB taxonomy): domain Bacteria; phylum Bacteroidota; class Bacteroidia; order Sphingobacteriales; family Sphingobacteriaceae; genus Mucilaginibacter. Next base: position 5,826 of record JAQNCM010000101.1, on the reverse strand, counting down.
GATAAAGAACTATTTAAAAATCGGCTGGCGAAATCTCGTTAATAATAAAAGTCTTACATTGATCAACATCGGCGGACTTGCTGTGGGTATGACTGTAGCCATGCTGATAGGGTTGTGGATATGGGATGAATTATCGTTTGATAAGTACCATAAAAATTATGAAAGTATTGTTCAGGTAATGCAAAATCAGACCGTTAATGGGGAGGTCAATTCGTTGAAGGCCATGCCTATACCGGTTGCTTACCAACTTCATCATCAGTATAAAAATGATTTTAAACATGTAGTTTTGTCATCATGGACTAATTCCCATCTCCTTTCTTTCAGGGATAAAAATATATCTGTACAAGGAAATTTCATGGAGCAGGATGCGCCTGAGCTGCTTACATTGAATATGATTAAGGGCACCGGGAGTACCTTAAAAGATCCCTCATCCATTTTATTATCGGAATCTGTCTCTAAGGCTATTTTTGGGAATACCAATCCGATTGAAAAAGTATTGAAATTGGATAGTATTAACTTAAAAGTAGCGGGCGTATACCAGGATTTACCTTCAAACACGACTTTTAGTAATGTTTTATTTATTGCAGCCTGGGAATTGTACGCCAGGACAGCAGATGTTCAACAGGCCCAAGGCAATTGGAATAATAATTCGTTCCAGATTTTTGCCCAGGTTGCCGGTGCAAAGAATATTGCTGATGTTTCAACAAAAATAAAAGACATCAAACTCCGTAATGAGGATCAGGAAGGAAAAAGAGCTAACCCTCAAATTTTTCTGTTCCCTATGAGCCGTTGGCATTTATATTCAGAGTTCAGGAACGGTATTAATGCCGACGGAAATATTAAATATGCGTGGTTGTTTGGTATTATCGGCATTTTTGTGCTCGTACTTGCTGGTATTAATTTTATGAACCTAAGTACGGCCAGATCCGGGAAACGGGCCAAAGAAGTAGGAATAAGAAAGTCAATTGGTGCTTTGCGAAGTCAATTGATTTGGCAATTTTTAAGTGAATCCTTATTAGTGGCAATTCAGTCCTTTATTATCTCCCTTGTTTTGGTACAACTAACCCTTCCCTTTTTTAACCAGTTAACGGGTAAACAAATTTCAATTTTATGGATGAATCCTTTGTTTTGGTTAACAGGTATAGGGTTTGCTGTCATGAGTGGATTATTCGCCGGGAGTTACCCTGCATTCTATCTTTCCTCCTTCCGGCCGGCAAGCGTATTAAAAGGGTCGTTTAAGGCCGGGCGCCTGGCAAGTATTCCCCGCAAAATATTAATCGTAATTCAATTTACATTTTCAGTCACCATTATTATTGGAACCATCGTTGTTCTTCGCCAAATTCAATTTGCTAAGCAACGCCCTGTTGGCTATAGCCGTTCAGGATTAATTATGGTGAGGCCTTATTCAGGAGAATTGCATAAAAATATAGAAGCCGTAAGGAACGATTTACTTCAAACACGATCCGTAACCGAAGTTGCCGAATCGGGTAATCAAATCACCAGGGGAAGCAGAACAAGTGGCGGCTTTGACTGGCGAGATAAAGATCCCAACATCGCAGGGGAGTTTGCAACCTTTGCCGTAACGCCGGGATATGGAAAAACAGTAAGCTGGCAATTTATTGATGGCAGAGATTTTTCCAAATCCTCCCCGTCAGATTTAAACGGCCTGATATTAAACGAAACTGCTGTTAAATACATGGGACTTAAAAAACCCGCAGGACAAATCGTGAGCTGGAATGATAAGAAATATACAATATTAGGAGTTACAAAAGACATGATTGTAGAATCGCCATACGAAGCGATAAAACCAACTGTGTTTTATATAAATACCGATCCTGGTATATTAAACATTCGCATTAACCCTAAAGTTAGTGCCGGCGCCGCCTTACAAAACATTGAAACTATTTGTAAAAAATATGCCCCTGCCGACCCATTCGATTACAAGTTTGCAGATGAGGAGTATGCCCAAAAATTCTGGAATGAAGAGCGGATAGGTAAGTTAGCTAGCTTTTTTGCCGGCCTCGCTATTTTTATCAGCTGCCTTGGTTTATTTGGCATGGCATCCTTTATGGCGGGTCAACGCATAAAGGAAATCGGCGTACGTAAGGTATTAGGCGCCACCGTATTTAACCTTTGGGGACTACTATCGAAAGAGTTTGTATTGTTAGTCGTTATCGCTCTTTTAATTGCAACCCCAGTGGCTTACTATTTCATGCATAATTGGCTACAAAATTACCAATACCATTCAGATCTTTCATGGTGGACTTTTGTTTCAACCGCCATTGGAACGATAGCGATTACTTTACTAACCGTGAGCTATCAAAGTGTCAAAGCAGCTTTGGCTAACCCGGTTAAAAGTTTGAAGACGGAGTAAAGATGAAAGCTGGAAGGAAAAGGCGAAAGGTTGTTCACCTTATGACGTATTTCCAACTTAATTTCACAATATTTGCCGAAAATTTATTTGTTATTATGAGTTTACTGGTTATTGGGACGGTTGCATTCGACGCTATTGAAACACCATTTGGAAAAACGGACAAGATTGTTGGCGGGGCCGCCACTTACGCAAGCCTTGCCGCTTCTTATTTTTATGACAACGTAAAAATAGTGGCCGTGGTAGGCGACGACTTTCCGGAGAGCGAAATTAAAGATTTCAATAACCATCATATCAATACTGAAGGCTTACAGATAAAAAATGGCGAAAAGTCGTTTTTCTGGGCCGGCAAATATCACAATGATATGAACAGCCGTGACACACTTGTAACCGAATTAAATGTTTTAGCTGACTTTGATCCCGTGATACCAGTCTCTTACCAGGATTGCGAATTTCTGATGCTGGGTAATTTAACGCCGCAGGTTCAGCAAACGGTAATTAAGCGGTTAGCTAACCGTCCAAAACTGATTGTAATGGACACCATGAATTTCTGGATGGATATTGCACTTGATGACCTGCTGGAAACCATCAAATTGATAGATGTATTAACGATTAACGATGCAGAAGCCCGCCAGCTATCCGGCGAATACTCATTGGTAAAAGCTGCCCGTAAAATATTACAAATGGGACCCAAATATCTTATCATTAAAAAGGGTGAGCACGGTGCATTGCTGTTTCACGAAGATAAAATATTTGCTGCCCCTGCCCTTCCTTTAGCCGAAGTATTTGATCCTACCGGCGCAGGCGACACTTTTGCAGGTGGCTTTATAGGTTACATGGCTAAAGTTGGTACCGTAAACTTTAATAACATGAAAAATGCCATCATTTTTGGTTCCGCCCTGGCATCCTTTTGTGTTGAAAAATTCGGAACAGAAAAAATCAGGAATCTTTCACAGCAGGAAATTGCTGCCCGCGTGGAAGAATTTATTAGCCTTGCAAAGTTTGAAATATAATTAAAATCAAATATTAACCGGGCCTCTGATAGCTGATTTTAACTTAACTTTCCAATTGGGTTAAAATTTTGAAATACCCATTCATCATGGGGCGCATCTTTTAGTTCGGGGGTTAGGTCTTGTCCTGCCCAGTGTTCATAATGTTTTCCGTTGCGCCATAACCTGCTGCCTGATACATCGTATATCAAACCTTTATAAGCTATCCATATTTCTGGCTTATCCTGCCCGTTGCGCAGGGCAAGCTGTGATTTGGTATATACGGGCAGTTGGCTCATCGAATTTTAACAGGTCAGCTAAAATAAGTAAAGAACGCAACATCTAACCACAACAAACGTGATTAAATAACAAAGGCAGAAATAATTAGAATTAATTATCTCTGCCCCGGTCTTACGTCTTTCCATTTATCTACCAAATGTGGGAAAGACTTAATAATATATAAATTGATTTAGTTTTCAGCATAAACCGGCTTTGCGATACCGTTATCATAAGCTTTTAAGCTTTTCTTTAATAGCTTGCGTGCAACATGTATGCGGGTTTTAACCGTACCGATCGGTATTTCTAAATGATCGGCGATTTCATGGTATTTATGCCCTTCGAAATACATAGTGAATGGTACATAGTAATCGGCAGGAAGTCTGTCTAAGGCCTTTTTAAGATCATCCATAACAAATTTCGATTCACCCTGATTTTTGGTTGAACTGAATACCAGGTTGGGCGACGATATCTCATCAGATTTGGTAACAAAAGTGTTCATCTTGATAAAACGTCGGTAGTTATTGATGAAAGTATTTTTCATGATAGTATATAACCACCCCTTTAAATTTGTTCCCTCTTTAAACTTGTTATAGTAGGTTATCGCTTTCAACATTGTGTCCTGAACAAGGTCGTTAGCATCATCTGCGTCATGTGTGAAATGTAAGGCATAAGACCTTAATGAGGTTGCCTGGCGTAGTACTAGGGTGTTAAACTCAATCTTTGTCATAATGTTGTACTTTTGTATTACCGGTAAGGCAAACATAATACCACATGCCAAAAATATTGATACTTCACAGACACCCCCAACCTCAAAGAAAACAGAAATATTAATTAGTGTACAACATACACTACTAGTGTTGCAAATTATTAAAAACAGTATTTTTACTAATAAAAAGCGGTTTTTTTATTTGTTTTATCCCCAAGAAAACAGGGAAATTGCATTAAAAATGGCCCGGAAAATTATTGTTAAAATAAATAAAATTAACTAATAATATTAACCTCGCGTTGTAGCAGAACGCCAAATTTAGTGTACACACTGTCTATGATTTGCGACGAAAACGTATACACTTCCTGTCCCGTTGCTCCGCCGTGGTTCACTAAAACAAGCGCCTGGTTTTTCCATGTTCCGGTATTTCCTTCCACTTTTCCCTTCCAGCCACATTGTTCAATCAGCCAGCCCGCAGCCAGTTTAACCAAATTATCTCCTGCGGGATAATGTACAACCCCCGGAAAGTTCTCTTTTAACTGATTAAACTGTTCTGCGCTGATAACGGGATTTTTAAAAAAGCTACCCGCATTTCCAATTGTTGAGGGGTCGGGCAGTTTGGCTACACGGATTTGGGAAACCACCTGCGAGATCTCTTTTATGGTGGGCGAGGTGATATTCCGGTTCGTTAGCTCCTGGGTTATCGCACCGTATTCCAGGTTAAAGTTGGGGATCAGTGACAAATGGAATTTTACCGACACGATGATGTACTGTCCCTTTAGCTCGTTTTTGAAAACACTTTCACGGTAACCAAAACGGCAATCGGCTTTACTGAATGTTTTAAATTTTCCGGTAGTCAGCTCAAAAGCATCGCAGCTATAAAATACGTCTTTCAACTCTACCCCGTAAGCCCCAATATTTTGTATCGGCGATGCCCCTACCGACCCCGGGATCAAACTCAGGTTTTCCATACCGGCATAACCCCTGATCACGCAGAAGTTTACAAGGTCGTTCCAAACTTCGCCTGCTCCGGCTTCTACCAACACCTCATTTTGTTTAATACGGTGTTCAATACCCCGGATATTGATCCTGATCACCAGCCCGTCGAAGTCATTTAACAGCAGCAGGTTGCTGCCGCCGCCCAGCACCAGTGTTTTCATTTGCAGCCACTGTGGATCCATGAACAGTTCGATAAGGTCATCGTTACGGTTTATTTCAACAAAATACCGGGCGTTAGCAGCAACGCCAAAAGTGTTAAAATTTTTAAGGGAGACGTTTTCCTGTATCTGGAGCATGAAATATATTTTCCGGAGCGAATTTCGTAATTTAATCGGGAATTTGGCGGGTAGTGTTCCAATTTGTGAGATGGAACATGTTGAACGTTTTGAACAATGTGACTCGCCCTGGAAAAAGTTGACACCTTTTATTTACAATTATACTTATTCCTGAAATATGTTTACATTAAATAAAAACCTTATTGT
>JAQNCM010000598.1 GCA_029237615.1 Mucilaginibacter sp. | reverse complement strand
GTCCGTAGCACTCGTCGACGAATTGGTGGAGAAACTTGAAGCCGCGATCTTTCGCGGAGAATTTCCTCCCGGTAGCAGGATCCGCGAAGCTCGGCTGGCGAACGCCCTGGGGGTCGGCCGAGGTCCTTTGCGCGAGGCCGTTCGCCGGTTAGAAGGGCGAAAACTGGTCGTTCGGCATCCTAACCTGGGCACCTCAGTAGCCGCGCTGACCAGGACCGAGTTGGCGGAGCTTCTTGGAGTTCGTGAGGCTTTGGAGGTGGCAGCCTGTCGGCTGGCAGCCGAAAATATCACCGAGGAAGGCCTCGATAAATTGCGCCTGACCTTGGCCCGGCATCAGGATGTGAAGCCAGACAGGATCTCCGACCTGTATAGCGAGTGGCACGACCTCGACTTCCACTATCAGATCGCGCTGGCCTGTGGGAACCGTCGATTGATCGACCTGCTGTGTGGCGATATCTGGTGCCTGTTGCGCCTCTACCGGTATCCCGGCATCTTGAGTCCAGGCCGCATCCCGTTGGGATATGTGGATCACCAGTCAATTCTCGAAGCATTGGCGGCACGCGATCCCGATGCCTGTGAGAAGGTCATGCGCCAGCATCTAGCGCACTCTCGTGAGGTTCTGCTGGATGGCATGAAGGGCAGCGAATTGGTGCAGCCAAAGGCTGGAAGAGGTGCTAGCCGCTGAAGTCGGATCATAATGTAGACATAACTGCTTCTAAAGTGTATACACTTTCAAGGCATGTACTCTCACCTTGCCCGTCATGGGAAAGCAGTAAAGTATGGCGAAAGCGCAATTACGACAGATTAGCTTTGTGTCGCCCACAGGAAGTGTGGGCGGAGGCATCAGCAGCGCAGCTCTCGACGAAGCGATGTCGCACTCACCGCACTTTATCGCGTGTGATGCAGGCACAACGGACGCCGGGCCTTTCTCGCTAGGCATGGGCATGCCGGCGTTTCCGCGGGAAGCCGTCAAGCGCGACCTTGCACTGATGCTGCTGGCAGGGCGGAAGGCGAAGATTCCCGTGATCGTCGGTTCTGCGGGGACAGCCGGAGGCGATGTGCATGTCGACTGGGTACTCGAGATTGCTCGAGAGATCGTAGCCGAGCATGGACTGACGCTGCGTACCGCGGTCATTTACGCAGAGCAGGACAAGAGCTATTTGAAGACCTTGTTGCACGAGAACCGGATACTGCCGCTCGATCCAGCGCCGCCTCTTACGGACAGCATTATCGACGGCAGTAGCCGCATCGTCGGTATGATGGGTGTCGAGCCGATCCAGGCGGCCATCTGGGACGGAGCCGACTTCGTGCTCGCGGGACGCTGCAGTGACTCCGCGCTGTTCGCTGCCATCCCAATCATGGAGGGATTTCCGCCCGCTTTAGCATGGCACGCCGGCAAGATCTCTGAGTGCGGGACGCTCGTCTGCGAGACCCTTGGCAAAGGTGTGATCTTTACTACCGTAAGCCACGATGAAATCACCATCCGTCCGTACGGCGGAAATCTGCGATGCACGCCGCAAAGCGTGGCGGCGCATAGTCTGTATGAGAGCGCGGACCCGTATCTGCACCGCGAGTGCTCCGGAACCCTCGACCTGACTCACACGCGCTTCGAGGCCATCGACGATGTAACGGTGAGCATTCGCGGGACAGCGTTCCTGCCCGAACTTTACACCGTGAAGCTCGAGGGAGCCGAACTGGTCGGATATCAAAGCATCATCGTAGGTGGGATACGAGACCCCTATATTATCCGGCAACTTGATCGCTGGCTTGGCTTGGTCCGCAGCTACATCCAGGACAGCGTCACTCGTGTGCTGGGCGACAAAGCGGACAAGGCTTCCTATACTCTCGTCTTTCATAAGTATGGAATCAACGCGGTGATGGGAAGCCTTGAGCCCGATGCGGCAAACCTCCCTCACGAGGTGGGGATCGTTCTCGAGGCGACTGCACCGACGCAGGACATGGCGCGCAAGCTCGCTGAGTTGAGCCGCCAGCCCCTGCTTCACTACCCCATTGAGGAGTGGGTCGGTTCGATTACTGCCTTCGCGTGTCTTCACAATCCTGCCGTGATCGACCGTGGTCCGGTGTTTCGTTTCAACCTGCATCACGCAGCGGTTCCATCGTCACCCACTGAGATGTTCCGCACCCATTTCATAGATCTGGATGGTTCGAGAACATCATGACCCTCGCCGAAATCGCAACGCTGATCCGGAGCAAGAACGCCGGTCCTTTCACGCTGACCTTCGACATCATGTTTTCGGACCTCGCGAGCTACTCCCGCGTCCTCGAATCCAAAGCACTGTCGCCAGAATTGTTCGCGAGGCTCTACGGATGCTCGGTCGAGAAGGTTAATTTTTTCGAGTGTGCCAACGCGCTTGCATTTAAATTCAGCATTCCCCGGCCCTTGACCCAAGGCGAGCTCGGTGATGGTGACACCCATGGGGGACAGCAGTTCGTGCCCCTCATGACTGTTGAGATCCCGTAGCCGCTGGATCGAGGATTAACAATGCCGGGTCTATCCGTGTCGCCGACTATTTCTGCACGAATCGACCGTTTGCCTTCGTGTGGGACGCTGTGGTCCTGGGTAGCGCGGATCTCGTTCGGCGCCCTCTTTGAGATGTACGAGATCGCACTCACGAGCCTGCTTGCGCCTGCTTTGGTGTTTGCCGGAATCTTCCAGAAAGGCCAGACCGGTCTCTTCGGTCTGCCCGATTTAGCTACCTTCGCGTTTGGAACCTTCGCGGGTTTGTTCGTCGGCGCACTGCTCTTCTCGACGATCGCTGACCGCTTTGGCCGCCGTCCCATCTTCACCTATTCCCTCATCTGGTACGCGGTCGCGACGCTTATCATGAGTACGCAGTCGACCGCGATATCGGTCTGCTTGTGGCGTTTCGTCGCCGCCATCGGCGTGGGAGCCGAGAGCGTTGCTGTCGATGCCTATCTCGCTGAACTCATGCCCAAGGGCATCCGTGGGAGAGGCTTCGCAATCAGCCAAAGTATCCAATTCATGGCTGTGCCCTTGGCTGGTTTGCTGGCAGCGGTACTCGCGCGCAAGATGATTGCCGGGGTGCAAGGCTGGCGGATCATGTTGTTCGTTCCAATCGTTGGAGCGGCGCTCATCTGGTTGGTTCGGAGAGGATTACCGGAGTCGCCGCGCTGGCTTGCGGAACATGGCAGGCTGGAGGAGGCGGATAACATCCTGAGAGATGTCGA
>JAQNCM010000634.1 GCA_029237615.1 Mucilaginibacter sp. | reverse complement strand
GAGAAATTATATCTTGTATCCTCTGTACCACCGCTAATGCCCACGTGATTGTCAAGCTCAACGCCCGTGTCAAATGAATTGGATACGTTGTTTGGAATAAATGAATAGGGTTTCAACAACTGTACGTTCCCAATGGTAGCCCCGGTACCTAAACCTGTGGGGCCCCATGGCCTCAATACTCCATCGTATTTAGGACCCCAGCTGCCGTTTTCGCTCAATATAGAGGTATTGTACCAGCCCTGTCCAAATTCACTTTGTGGCGTAAAAGTCATTGCCGCGCTGCTTAATGTAGTACTTGAGGAAAAATCAACTACCGGTTTACCGGCTTTGCCTTTTTTGGTAGTGATCAATATTACACCGGTTGAACCGCGTGTACCATAAAGCGCGGTTGCTTCTGAACCTTTCAGGATACTGATATCTGCAATGTCGTTGTTATCTACGTCATTGGCGTTATTACCAAAATCATAATAGGTAGATTGATTGGGCCTGCTGTTATCTAATGGCACACCATCAATAACATAAAGCGGCTGGTTGGTTTGCCCGAACGAACTGTATCCCCTGATGATAACTTTGGTTGACCCGCCGGGGGTTGAACCAGTTTCAGATATATTAACACCGGCAACCTTACCCTGGATACCTCCCAATAAATCAATTGGTGAAGATTGCGTCATCACGTCCCCTTTAACAGTGGTTTGCGAATAACCGAGGGTTTTTTTCTGCGCGGTAATACCCAAGGCCGTAGTAACAGTTACTTCATTAAGTTGCCTGTTATTTTGTTCCAGAGATACATTAATTACTGATTTTCCGACCGTGGAGATGTCCTGCGTGTTGTAAGCGACAAAAGAAAATTCAAGTATTGCACCGGCAGGTACGCTAATTGAGTATTTTCCACTTGCATCGGTGGGTAAACCATTATTGGTCCCCTTGATTTTTACCGTTACACCAGGCATTGGTAAACCATCCTCCTTTGCTGTCACGGTCCCTGTTACTGTATGATTTTGCGCAAACGCCGTGGTCGCGCAAATCATCAGAAAACACAAACTTACTAGTAGAAGTTTTTTCATGTTTTAAATAATAATATCTGTTAATAATAAGTTAATTAAAATTAAAGGTACGCCTACATTATCATTTTGTCAAATTAAACGACATAAACGTTATGTTTTTTAAGTAAATAGTACTTTTAAGTACATAAATTTGTCATTTAAGCAATACTATGTATTGCCTAATAATATGTATTACATATATGATATAACGTATTATATATCAGCCTGTAAGATTTACTTTAAAAGGTTATAAAAGGCATAACGTCCCTTATAAGATATAAGGCTAAACTGTAATTAAGGTTTTTAATTTATTAACATTTTTTTCAGAGCAGATTCTGAAATTCCTACAAAAACAAAAAGCCACTCCATTAATGGAGTGGCTTTGTTATCGATTTTAATATCCGCTTTCTTCCCTTACGGACCAACCACTATTTTATAATATAATGTATGGAACTGATCAATTACAGCGCCGTTACCAACCGCACCGGTTATAGTAAGCGGCAATACATAAGTGACGCCAGGATTAGCAGTCATTAACGCTTGCACAGCTGCCGTATTAACATTAAATGATACAGCTCCCAGGCTTGTAGGGAGTACGGCCGGTGTTCCAACTATTGGCTCAGTAGGAGCGGCGCGCTGTGAGATACCCGGAATGATGTTTGCTGTTAAACTGCCAACTACTGTATAAGTACTTGCCGGCAGAAGCGTGTAGGCAACGCCATAGGCAGCGGTTAAGGCTGCAGCATCAATACTAACCGTAACAGCTGTTGTTGTTGTCAAATCTTTTGAATTTGAGACGCTTATTTCAGCATTAATAGTATTTGTGGTTGCTGCAGCAGATATTGTTGCCGTTTGCAGGCTGGTATTTTTAACAGCCACCAGAGGAAAATCAACTACAGGCACATCTGCGGCAAAGTTGACATACCTTGAATTATCCTTAAGACACGAGCTAAATAAAGCGGTGGCCATTAACGAAACTAAGGCGGTTTTTATATAAAATAGTTTTTTCATATTTTTTCGTTTTTAATTATTTGGCCCAAAAAATCTTGGAGGTGAACAGATCTGGATTACCCTCTGCGCCAACATTTACAGCATTTGTATTGTATTCGATTAAAGGGTAAGGGATCCGGGCTGGCGATACCGTAGTGGTAACACCTGTCAAAATTGATACCGGTACAGCCGGGTACCCGGTTCTGCGTATTTCATTATATGCTTCCAGGTATCCATATGGATTTAAAGACAACCATTTTTGAGTAACGATAGCTTGTACCTGCTGGGCATCTGTACCACCTGCGGGATAAGCATAGGCTGGTTTTGAATAATAAGTAGCAGCCTGTGCAGCAGTTAATCCCAAATCAACAAACGAAGCAGTAATACCTGCGTTATACAAAGTTGCAGGCGTACCTGATATTAAACCGTTCTTAGCGGCCTCGGCTTGCAGGAACAATGACTCTGCTGCAGAAAAAATGGGGGTAGATTTAGTTGGAGCAAGCAAGAAATTACTTAACCGGCTTTGTAAAACCCCGGTAGCTTTACCTGTTGCAGGGTCAATCTCTGATGGGGTTGTTGTTTGACCAAGCTGCGTAGCTTCTACCTTACCATTGGCTATAGCTGTAGGTGAAGGCGCGTAAACTTGAAACAGGCGCGGATCATCAGGTGCAAGTGGCGTACCGCCGCCAATCATGTAATTAACTACGTATGCATTGGCATAGTAGGTAGCACCTGAACCAGAGGTACCACCGGTTTGCGTATAACCTAAGGTTTGATCAAGCGGCGATTGCTGTCCGTTAATATTTAAATAACCGGGTTGAACATTGGCCTCATTTGCCGCGCTGCTAATATAGCCTATTAAGGAAGTTGCCTGAATAGCTGTTTTAAGAGCGGCTGCTTTACTGGTTACATTTGTTTGGCGTAT
>JAQNCM010000070.1 GCA_029237615.1 Mucilaginibacter sp. | reverse complement strand
CAGGGCCTTATTTGATGTTTAAAATAGCCTACGATCCGATCTACATACACCCGTTGCCAGCCGGGCATCGTTTTCCTATGTTAAAGTATGAGCTTATTCCGGCACAATTACTGCACGAGGGGATCATTACTGCTGAGAACCTGTTTTCGCCGGGTACATTGGAAGAAGAGGTCATTTTATGGACCCACGAAAGTGGATATTGGAAACAATTGCGGGATCTTACTTTGCCGCCCAGGGAACAAAGGCGTACCGGGTTCCCGTTGTCGGATAAATTAATTGAGCGTGAATTACGCATTGCCAAAGGAACGATCGATGGCTGCCATTACGCTTTCAATTATGGAGTAGCCTTCAACGTGGCCGGTGGAACGCATCATGCAGGCAGCGATTGGGGCGAAGGATTTTGTTTATTAAACGACCAGGCAATCGCAGCTAATTATCTGTTAAATAAACAGTTAGCTAAGTCTGTCTTAATAATAGATTTAGATGTTCACCAGGGAAATGGCACTGCACAAATATTTGAAAATAATCCACAGGTCTTCACATTTTCTATGCATGGCGCCAATAATTTTCCATTCAGAAAAGAAAGGTCTGACCTGGATATTCCCCTGGTCGACGGGACCGGAGATAATGAATATCTTGCCATACTCAGATCAACTTTACCCCAACTGATCGACCAGCAAAAACCGGACTTTATATTTTATTTAGCCGGTGTGGATATTTTGGCATCTGATAAATTAGGAAAACTGGCCTTATCAAAAGCTGCATGTAAAATACGTGATCATTTTGTGTTTGAACAAGCTATTACACATAATATACCTGTGCAGGTTAGCATGGGAGGGGGGTATTCTCCCGATATTAAAGACATTGTTGAAGCACATTGTAATACCTACAGGGTAGCACACAATCTATACTTCTGAGTAAATATATCACCTGTTTAAATCTTTTGCAATGCTCAATCGACTAAGTTTTCTGCTGATAAACTGAAACCGGAAAAAGAGCAGTATAGAAGACGCCATCAATCCAAGTACTAAACCATACCAAACACCTTTAACACCCAAATGTAATTGCAATCCTAAAATATAGCCTACCGGTAAACCAACTACCCAATATGCTAAAAAAGTAATCAGCGCAGGAATATTTACGTCACCCATTCCTCGTAAAATACCAAGCCCCACAACCTGTGTTCCGTCAAACAATTGAAAAAAAGCAGCGATTATAAGTAATTGTGCTGCAATGCCTATCACTTCTTTATCTGAAGTATATATCCATGGTAACAAGTCATTAAATAAGGTAAATATTAAAGCAGTTACCGACATAAATACCAATACGATGTGGTAACTTGATATAGCCGAATGACGTAGTTTATAGTGATCATTACTGCCAAAATAATTTCCTGATTTTATCGCCGCAGCCGCGGATAAACCGCTTGCCATCATATAAGTAATCGAAGCAAGGTTAATAGCAACCAGGTGCGCCGCCTGCTCATGATACCCTATAGTTCCGATAATGATGGCGGCAGCGCTAAAAGCGCTGATCTCAAAAGTGTATTGCAGCGCAACCGGAGCACCGATAAGTAAAATCTGCAAACAACGTATGCGATCGATATTAGTTAATACAAAGCCTTTCAGATATTTTTTAAAATTGGCTGATCTGAAAACATATACACTCATCACCAGCGCCATCAGGCAGCGGTCTATCAGGGTGCTATAGCCAACTCCTTTAACTCCCATCGGTGTGATTCCGAACAAGCCTTTAACAAAAATAATCCCAAGGCAAATGTTCAACACATTTCCCCATATAGAGATCAGCATTGCCTGCCTGGTAAAGCCAAGCCCTTCGGCAAACTGTTTAAATGTATTAAATACGAGCATGGGGATAACTGACAACCCGAGCAGAAATAAAAACGGCTTTGCCTGCCGCACAACAGCCGGGGTTTGATCCAGGTGATTTAGTAAATATTGAGAGCCAAAATAAGTGACAGAAAAAAGAATAATTCCTGTCACAACGTTTATAAAAAGACTGTTGGAAAGTAGCTGACCGCATTCAGGATAATTGTTACGTCCGTTATGCTGTGCTATCAGTGGTGTTAAACCATAGGAAATTCCGATGCCGATTATCAGTACAATAATAAAAATACTGTTTGCCAATGATACCGCGGCTAAAGAAACGGTGCCTGCGAAATGACCGACGATTATGGTATCCGAAGTTTGAACCAGCGTATGACCTAGCTGCGATATCACAACCGGGATAGCGAGGTGCAGGTTTTCTCGGTAATGGTTTTTATATTTGTGATATAGGGTCATTGAGGGTGAAGCTTGCGCCTGTAATGTTTTTAACCAAGCAGATTAATGCTGTTTCAGATTGACAATTCTTCGTTGTTGTTAAACTGCGGTATAAAACTCTTCTTTTTCAGTAGTGTTTATCCTGATAATTCCCGACAGTATCAGGTCAACCAGCAGGCGTTGGGCACGTTTACGGGTTATATTCAGCAGCCCGCAGCATTCTTTTATTGTGATCCGCGCTGCCTTTTCCAGGTATTCAAGCAAAACTTTTTCCTTTGCAGAATATTCAATTAATACACCTTCACCGGAGGCTGATCGCTTTAATACATCAACAACAATTTTGCTTGCCAAAACGCTCTTATCTTTAACCCGCACATAAACCCACCATTTACCATCTTCCGCCAGTGCATAGTGCGGCTTAAGGGTGCTTACGGGGGTATCAACCACCAATACAAGCTTGTCGTCTACGTAAACCTCTTCAAATACCGGTTCAAGCGCGGGCTTACAGTACAGGTGAGCAGCTTTAGTGATCATATAACGTTCTTCGTCTTCTGATTTTACACCTTTTATAGTGCCATCATCCGCTACACCGATCAGCAGCCTGCCGCCTTTGTTATTAGCGAACGACACCATTGTGCGGGCAATTTTTTCGCAACTGGTAATTGTTTTTTTAAAGTCAAGTGTTACTCCTTCGCCTTCAAAAATCAGCCTCTTCACGTTCATTTTACTCTTCCTCTTTTTTTAGCGATTGATAAGGTTTAAATTTTTCCATCCATCTTTCCGGACGGGTTATTTCTGAAAATCCAAATTGGCTGTATAATCCTTGGGCATCTGCAGTCGCCAGCGACCACCGCCTTAGTCCTTGTAATTCCGGGTGTTCAACAATAGTTTGAATTAACCATTTTGATAATCCGATGCCCCTAAAATCCGGCAGGATAAATACATCACAAATATAAGCAAATGTAGCCTTATCTGTAACCACCCGGGCAAGGCCAATCTGCATACGTTGCTGATAAACGCCAAAACAAAATGAATTTGCGATGGCCTTACGGAGCGTTTCTGCGGGGATGCCTTGTGCCCAATATGAATCTTCATTCAGGTATTTGTAAATTGTTTCAAAATCAAGCAGATCCTGATCGGTTGATATATGAAATCCTTTTTTCAGGAATGCATTATCATTCATAAAAACGCGCATTTTTATATTTATTACAATTATTAATCTTGTTCACCACTTACCGTGTTTTCGTTGAAATTTAAATTACGAACATACATTTCAATTATTACAGATGCGCGTAAATTCCTATCTCTATCAAAAATATCAATGGGATATGATTTACGGTACTTTCCAACATTGTTTAATTGATGTTCACAATCGGCTAATTCACTGTCTGTTATAACAATATTAAAATAAAGGTCGGAGTGGCCTGGTTTAACAAACCTTATTGCAGCTGACCTGGACCAGGCTTTTACCTTGTAGCCTTTATGGCTCAGCATGTGATGAAATAGTAAGGGAATAAAAGGATCTGCTGCCGAAAAGATCGTTCCGCCAAAAATGGAGTTGTTGGTGTTCCTGTTTAGTAAACTCTTATTGATCTTTACCCTTACGCCACGAAAACCCTTTTCAAATTTAGTTACCCAAACGCGTTGAAAAAACAAAGGGGGGTAGAAGTTCACTGCCCATTTCAGTACACGTTCAGAGACTAACATATTGTTTAAATATCAGAAAATTCCCGGTAATTTTTATAACGATATGACCGTAATATTTTCAGGTTGTGTAAAAGCTTCCAAATTAATTTTTTATGCGGATTAATTTTGTTCGTCAAATCATAAACATAGATAGCCGGAGTCAAATTTGACAAGGACGAATTTTTATTCATTGCGTTCAGATCTTTTTAAAATTAAATATAATTTTTCTCATAATTAATATTATGTTAAGTATATTATTATAATGGAGACTTGCGGGTGACCTTTTTATGTATCTACCCTCCACTCGAATATTTTCTTTTTCATGTTTACGATCTATTATACTCTTTGAAAAAACTTAATTATCTAAAATGTTTAGTATGTTGTTCGTATTAACGGACTTTGTTTTTGGCAAATCAAAAAACGAAGCCAAAAAAAATCCGGAAGTTTAATTCCGGATTTTTTTATTTGGGATGTTAACGATTCAAAAACTAAACCTTATTGTGCGCTCCCTGCGGGTAATGCGTCAATTTGTTTTTTCAGGTCATCCGCTTTTTTTGTGTTTTCAGCGGCATGTGCCGGATCATATTTTCCCCTGTAATAATTTCTTAAAAGTGTCAAGGCATCGGACGACTTTGGATTTATATCCACCGCCTTTTGTAAATATGGTTTGGCAAGATCGAATTGAACATCTGCTTTTTTTCGCAAGGTTGTATATTCTTTATCATCTTTTGTTTCGCGGGCTTTGTTAAAGTCGTCTATAGCTGGCCTCATTAAAACATAACCATAGCCCCTGTTCACCTCAAAATAGTTGGGGTCAATTTCAAGTGCTTTTTTAAAATTATCTCCTGCCTTTGAGTAATTATCCAACGCAGTTTGGTAAGTTGACTTTTTAGCCGGATCGGTAGCTTTAAGTTTTTTTGCATTCTCATTTGCAACATCACCAATTTGTGTATAGGTTAAGCCTGCATAATAATATAGTATCTTGTTTTTCGGATCACCTGCAATGGCGCTTTGCAATTTGGAAGTTAAGTCACCCAGTTTACCGGATTGTAAGGCGATCTCAATTTCTAAACGGCGAAGGTTTGGATTGTCAGGATATTTAACCAGGGCCTCATCAATCGATTTAATTGCACCGGCAGTATCTTTGTTTGCCAAATAAATCATCGGAAGATCATTATAAACCCGTTTTTTGTCATTGTAATTCATTTTTAACAGGGAATTATAATTGTCTACGGCAGCCTTGTAATTTTTTGAATTGGCGGCAGCAATCGCAGTATTAAGAATCATGGTAGTATCTGTAGGGATTAACTGGCGGGCATAATCAAATGATTTATATGCATCATCATATTTTTTATTTTGAAATGCTGTTACTCCTGTATTTACCTCATATTGTGCTATTTGCTTGGTAGCTTCATCAATTAATTTGGCGTTTTCGTTTTTTGTATCAAGTGTTTTTGCCTGTTTTAATGCATCCATAGCCGTGCTTACTTCAACAGCTGCAGTAGTTTGTACAGAATCATCTTTAGCTAATGCACTGTAAATAGCGGCTTTTAACGCAAAAGTAAGCGGAAGCGTGGCAGTTTTAGTATTAGCTGATGCTTTATCGATAGAGGTTTTGGCGTTGCCGAGACTCGTTTTCGCCTTGGCAGCCAAAATAGCCATTTTTTGCCCGCTCGAAACCAAATAATCATTATACTCACTTTGTGCGGTACTTAATTCGCCCTTTTGTGCAAAAGCCGTCACCGAAATTAGCCCTAACAAGGCCGCCATCAAAAATTTAATTTTCATGATTTATTATTGATTGGTTAACTGTTTTAGTTTATTATTTATATTATTTAATTGATTTAGATTCCCGGTTTGTGTATAAACCATTTGTAACACCTGCAGACAATTAGTATCATTCGGAGATATTTCATTTGCTTTTTCAAGCCATTGAACTGCACGCGCCATGTTTTGAGTATTATCCTTCTCCCGCTTTTCAAGGCCTTGTTTAAAATATAATAACCCCAGGTTAAAAATGGGATCGTATGCCGTACTATTTAACTCTATCGACCGCAAATAAAGCGATTCAGCCTTATCATATTTATTCAGATGATCATAGCAATTTGCTGCTACAAAAGCAACGTCTGCCCTATTGGTATTTACATCAAGTAACGACGGCAATAAAGGCTCCAGGGCCTTGTAATCTTTTCTGTTATTTAAAATATTTGCCTCATCAAGCAGGAGCGATTTGTCGTTTGGTAAAAAACTCCGCCCTTTTTTGATCATCTCAAGCGCTGTTGATGTATCACCAATTGCTTTATAAATGTAAGCGGCGGCCTCAACATATTCGGCCTTGGTGCTATCATTATTTACCAGGCTGGCATAATTTTTTGCGGCTACCTGTAAATTGCCCAGTTTACTGTTTGAATAAGCAATATAAACTTTTAATTGTTTGTAGGAAGGCGCATATTTTTTGGCATTTTCAAATAACCGCAGCGCATTAATAAAATCAGATTTACGGATATAAACAAATGCCTTGCGTATATAAACGTTTGTTAAACAACGTTTAATATAATCCATCTCTGGCTGATACCGGTATATTTTTTTTTCTCCGGCTAATTTGTCAACAAGTTCTATGGTTTGCGGAAATAGTTTTTCGGATTGATGAAGTTTGTTTAACGAATCGACATACAGGATAGTCGAGTTCACCAGGGCCCTGTAAACATTTTTTTCGATGTTAACCGAATCGGCATGTGTGGTAAATAAGCTGTCGACCGATTTTTTGGAATTGCTTAGAAATTTCAGATCTTTTTTTTGCTTATAAAAAGCAAGATTGTTCACTACGCTCTTTAGCGCTTCTGTCTGGCAGAAGGCTGCGGATGTAGTGAACAATACCATTAAAACCGATAACTTAATTTTACGGCCCTGCATTATGCTTTATTCAGTTATTTCATCTGTATCGCCGGCAGCTGGTTCAGCGCCATTGTTTTCAGCATTTTCGTCAATTTCCTTCTCATCCTCCTCGTCATCATGTTCAATTTTTGCAACTGATGCTATTTCATCATTTTCTTTCAGCGTAATTAGTCTTACACCCTGTGTAGCCCTTCCCATCGTTCTGAGCTCGCTGATTGCAATCCTTATAATGATACCTGATTTGTTAATGATCATCAGGTCTTCCTTATCAGTAACACCTTTTATCGCAACAAGTTTTCCGGTTTTATCAGTAATGTTTAATGTTTTAACACCTTTACCTCCACGGTTTGTTACACGGTAGTCGTCAATGTCAGTACGTTTACCATATCCTTTTTCAGATACCACTAAAACGGTTGTTTCCGGGTTATCGATACTGATCATACCTACAACCTCATCCTGATCATCCTCCAGTGTAATTCCACGTACACCAGTTGCGGTACGTCCCATAGGCCTTACAGTTGATTCGTTAAAGCGGATTGCACGGCCTGATTTTAATGCCATTACAATTTCGCTGCTGCCACTGGTTAAGTTTGCTTCTAAAAGCGAATCGCCTTCGTTAATATTAATGGCGTTTATACCATTTGCACGCGGACGGGAATATGCCTCGAGTGAAGTTTTCTTGATGGTACCTTTACGGGTACACATAATTATAAAGTTGTTTTCAAGATATTCTTTATCCTTCAGGCTGATAAGCTTAATGTAAGCCTTAATATTTTCTTCTTTAGGGATATTGATGATATTTTGAATAGCTCTTCCTTTGGATGTGCGCGTTCCTTCGGGAATTTCAAACACCCTGAGCCAAAAACATTGCCCTGATTCGGTAAAGAAGAGCATATAATTATGGTTGGATGCGATCAGCAGGTGTTCAATAAAGTCAGAATCGCGGCTGTTGCTGCCGATAGATCCCTTACCGCCCCTGCCCTGCCTGCGATATTCCGTTAATGGCGTGCGTTTGATATAGCCTTCGCGTGATATTGTAATTACAACATCCTCATCTTCAATAAAGTCTTCTGTCTGCATCTCGGCAGATGAATGTACCATTTCGGTTTTACGCTCATCACCGTATTTATCTCTTATCTCAATAAGTTCATCCTTAATGATCTGCATCCGTAAGGCTTCATCGTCCAAAATTGATTTCAGATAGTCGATCAGTTTCATTAAACCTTCATACTCATCCTTGATTTTATCACGTTCAAGTCCGGTTAACCTCCTCAGGGTCATATCGAGAATGGCACGTGCCTGTATATCCGATAATCCAAATTGGGTAATTAAACCTTCCCTTGCATCATCCGGCGTATTGGAAGCCCTTATTAACTTTATCACCTCATCAAGGTGATCCAGAGCGATCAACAAACCTTCTAAAATATGAGCGCGCTTTTCCGCTTCTGAAAGTTCAAATTTAGTACGGCGGATCACCACTTCATGCCTGTGTTCAACAAAGTGGTGGATAAGATCCTTCAAATTTAAAAGCATCGGCCTGCCATGTACCAGGGCGATATTATTTATACTGAAGGACGTTTGCAGCGAAGTATATTTGTACAGGTTATTAAGTACAATTGCGGCATTGGCATCGCGTTTTATTTCATACACCACCCGGATACCTTCCCTGTTGGATTCATCACGTATTGCGGAAATGCCTTCCAGCTTCTTTTCATTAACGAGCTCGGCGGTGCGCTCAATCATTAACGCCTTATTGATCTGGTAAGGAACCTCAGTTACAATGATGCGTTCACGTTCACCGTTGTAGGTTTCAATTTCGGCCCTTGACCGTATAACAATACGGCCCCTGCCTGTTTCAAATGCTTCACGGGCACCTTCAAAACCATAGATAATAGCACCTGTAGGGAAATCCGGGCCTTTGATGTACTGCATCAATTCCTTTACTTCAATATCGCGGTTATCTATACATGCAAGCGTTGCGTTAATAACTTCGGTTAAGTTATGCGGTGCCATATTAGTGGCCATGCCTACTGCAATACCTGATGCACCGTTTACCAATAAGTTAGGGAATTTTGCCGGTAACACGGTTGGCTCCTGTAAGGAGTCGTCGAAATTTAACTGGAAATCAATGGTGTCTTTATTGATATCGGCCAGCATTTCTTCGGCTATCTTTTCAAGCCTTGCCTCTGTATATCGCATTGCCGCAGGCTCATCACCGTCGATGGATCCATAGTTTCCCTGTCCTTCAACAAAGGGATAGCGCAGGCTCCATTCCTGGGCCATACGTACCATGGCATCATATACTGATTTATCACCGTGCGGGTGGTACTTACCAAGCACCTCTCCTACTATACGGGCAGATTTTTTGTAAGGTTTGTTGTTATTTAAACCCAGGTCAAGCATGCCATATAAAACACGCCGGTGTACCGGTTTTAAACCATCACGTACATCAGGTAATGCCCTGGATACGATAACCGACATTGAATAATCAATGTATGCTGATCGCATTTCTTCATCAATATTTATGGAAATTATTCTGTCTTCTTTGTGCGGATTATCGTTTTCTGTTTCTTCGGCCATTTTATATTTCTATGTAGAATCTTCTCTATAATTGTTGGTCTGAAAGTACTCTCAGATGACCTGCGAAGGTAAGAAAATTAATGACTTTTTTAAGCCCTTTTTAGTAACATTTGTAGGGTTATTAACACAAATAAGGCAGATTGAAGGCCGGATTTGCGTTTCAGATTTTTCGAACTCCAAACCGGGATTTACAGCGGCTGAAAATTGGCAGATGCAGCGACCTTATTTCACCCTTTTCCAATACTCTTCCACCTGCATGCCGGTTGGTAAAATACCTTTTAAAGTAAGTGTGTCATTTTTTAGACTATAAAAATAATGGATAGGTGTATTAGTGATTTTTGAAGGCTGACTGCAAAAGGTTTCTGTATCAATGCAGGTATCCCCGGTTAACACATAATTGCCGGTTTCAAATTTTTGGGGCTTATATCCCTTTTCTATGACAAAGGCTTCGTAGTGGGTTGCATCGTATTTTCTTTGCAGCGAATATTCGGTTGGCGCTCCTTCTTTTTTGCCGTTATAAATGCCACCCACAAATTTCCAGGTGCCTTTTAAAGTTGGCTGAACGGTAAAAGAACATAACGTTAATACAGTAAACAGAAAATAATAACTCTTCATGACTCAAACATTAAACCCAATTAACGCCTTTTTTTAATAACGATAATGTTTTTTCTTCTTCGCTCCCGGCCAAAGGCTGGTAATTATAAACCCATTTGGCTGTTGGCGGTAAACTCATTAATATCGATTCAATACGGCCGTTTGTTTCGAGTCCGAATCTGGTGCCGGCGTCATAAACCAGGTTAAACTCAGTATAGCGGCTGCGGCGCTGGTATTGCCATAATTGTTGTTCTTCAGTAAATGGTTTATTCCTGTTTCTGTTTACCAATTCGGTGTAGATGGGAATAAAAGAACGGCCCAGCTCTTTAGAAAAATTAAAAATCTGCTGCCAGCTTATATGATCGTTTTCAATTAGCTTATCGTAAAATATGCCTCCAATTCCCCGTGTTTCATTGCGGTGTTTGATAAAAAAGTAGTCGTCGGCCCAAAGTTTAAAGCGATTATAAAAATCAGGACTATAATGATCGCATACTGATTTCAGATAAGTATGAAAATACCTGGCATCTTCGTCAAAAACATAATGAGGTGTAAGATCAATACCTCCGCCAAACCAGCGCACCGGTTCTTTTCCGGAGCCAAATGATGAGGGCATTTCAAAATAACGGATGTTCATGTGAATTATAGGCACCAGCGGATGATTTGGATGGATAACAATAGAAATACCGGTAGCAAAGAAATCGTCCTGTTCAACTTTAAGCGCCTTTTTAAGTGATTCGGGAAGCTGACCGTGGACGGCTGAAAAGTTTACACCCCCTTTTTCAAAGATGTTGCCATTTTGAATAATACGCGTACGGCCGCCGCCCCCGCCTTCACGCTCCCATTTCTCTTCTTCAAAATGCGCTTTTCCATCAGTTAATTCAAGAGCGGCACAAATTTCGTCCTGTATCTGCTGGTAATCGGCAGCTATCTGTTCCTTATTGATCATGCGGCAAATTTAGTTGATTACGTTGATTTGGTTGGTCACTATTTAATTTCATCATTTTTTTGGGAAGAATGAAACATGTTAACCTCAAATAAATCAACTTATTTCTACATAATCAAGGTCTTTGTTAAAGGTTTCCTTTAACTGGCTTACTGAAAATAAAGCAACCACTGTTAGTATCGCCATCATGATATAAGCACTGTTTATCATGCCATAATGTTTTAAAAGACCGGTAAATGCCAGGTTGATAAGAATCAATGAACCCCTTACGAAATTGGGAACTGTAGTAGCTACAGTCGACCGGATATTTGTGCCGAATTGTTCGGCGGCTATGGTTATAAAGATGGTCCAGTATCCAACCGAGCATCCCATAAAAAAACAGATCCAAACAAATTGATGCATGGTAAGCCCTTTCGAAGTCAGATAAACAACAACACTTATTACAGATAGTACCAGGAAAATAAACATGGTTAGTTTACGGGATTTAGTGAACTGTGAGAATAAACCTGCCACCATACCGCCTACAGCTATCCCGATATAGGTATATAAAATGCCATCACCTGCGTTTAATGGCTCTTTGGCAGCTAAAGCTTTTGGGCCGCCAAATTCAGGCGATAATGTTACCAGCACACCAACTACATACCATAATGGTGCCCCTATTAAAATACAGTATAAATATTTTTTAAAGCGTCCCCAATTGGTAAATAACATAAAAAAATTACCCTTTGACACCTCGGCCTGTTCAATGCTCTTGAACATTCCGGATTCAAAAGTTCCTAACCTCAGCAAAAGCAAAATGATTCCTAAAACACCTCCTGCAAAATAAGCCTCCCTCCATCCATATTTTGCAACTAATACTGCCAAAGCAGCACCCAAAAGCCCTATTGCCGAAACAATCATCGTTCCGAGTCCCCTTTTTTCTTTACTCATGGTTTCGGTAACCAGGGTAATACCGGCTCCCAATTCTCCAGCCAGGCCAATGCCTGCAATAAACCTTACTATAGCATAAATGGTTACATCATTAACAAAGCCATTGGCAAAGTTTGCAATGGAGTATAATAAAATGGAACCAAAAAGTACCTTAAGGCGTCCTAATTTATCTCCCAAAACACCCCACAAAATACCGCCGAGCAGTAAGCCGAACATTTGTACATTAATAATAAAAACGCCCTTAGAAAGCACATCAGCTGGCTTCACCCCTATATCAAGCAAGCTTGCTTTTCTAACAATTGAAAAAACTAAAAGGTCATAGATATCAACAAAATAGCCCAAAGAGGCCACGATAACTAAAAAAATAACATTTCGTTTGGCTTTGGCAGCGGTCGTATCAGTCATAATTGTAATAAATGGTTCATGATCGGTAGAGACACAATACGTTGCGTCTCTACAAATATAAAAACAAAAAAACCTCTGATGTGGCAGAGGTTCTCCTAATTAATAAAATAGTATTATGCTTTTTTTACATTTACAGCCTGTAATCCTTTTCTGCCTTCTTCCACATCGTATGTAACGCTGTCGTTATCTTTAATGGCATTTACGCCGCCTTGTACATCCTTAAAGTGTACAAAAAGATCTTTACCATCGTCGGTAACGATAAAACCATAACCTTTTTGTGTGTTAAACCATTTTACTTTTCCAGTTTTCATAAATAATTATAATTGTTGTATTAAAAATTGCGTTAAGATTAAAAAACTATGTCAAACTGAATAAAAGTGATTTATTATCAGAAAGATATAGAAAAACCAATCTTTTCAAATATATAAAATAATTAATACCAAATAAAATTATTTATTAGGTTGTGGCGTCATTCTAAGATATGGTTTAACCTCTGTAAATCCTTTTGGAAATTTGGCCGGGATGTCTTCTGTTTTAATTGCCGGTACCACTACCACATCTTCCCCATCCTTCCAATCGGCAGGCGTGGCAACACTATAATTGGCTGTTAATTGCAGCGAATCGATCACCCTTAAAATTTCCTGGAAGTTCCTTCCAGTTGATGCAGGGTAAGTGATGGTTAACTTGATGGTTTTATCAGGCGCGATCACAAATAGGGACCTTACAGTTGCGGTTAATGATGCATTTGGATGGATCATGTCATACGCCAGGGCTATTTCCCTGTTTTCGTCACCAATGATGGGAAAATTCACCTCTACATCTTGTGTTTCGTTAATATCTTTTATCCATCCTTTATGCGACTCTACCGTGTCAACACTTAAGGCGATCACTTTTACATTGCGCTTTTCAAATTCATCTTTTAAGGAAGCTGTTTTTCCTAATTCTGTGGTACAAACCGGCGTATAATCTGCAGGGTGTGAAAATAGTACGCCCCAGCTATCTCCAAGATATTCGTAAAAATCGATCTCACCCTCGGATGTTTTTGCTTTGAAGTTTGGAGCCTTATCTCCCAATCGTAAACTCATAATATTAAAATTTATCTGTTTAATTATAATACTAAGTTAAGGCGATTGTTTTATTAATCAATAGGGATTTTTAAAAAATCTATTATTTATATAGACTTTATATATAAAAAATTACTTCAACATTATATATATAAAATTGTTGCTCTATTTTATGCTTAGAACTTATAGATGGAACGACATACTTACACTACCGGGATAATTGGCAATTGCTCTTTTTTAGCACACGTTAATAAAAATACAAACATCGAATGGCTGTGCTGGCCGCGTTTTGATAGCACCTTTATTTTTGGTGGATTGCTGGATGAAAAAAAAGGCGGGGCATTTTCAATTTTACCCACCGAAGAATACACCTCGCATCAGTATTACTTGGAGAACACCAATGTGCTTATAACCGAAATAACGACAATAAAAGGAGCGAAATACAGGGTGACTGATTTTGCCCCGCGCTATTTTGAACACCAGCGTTATTATAAGCCGCTTATGCTGATACGTAAAATTGAGCCGCTGGAAGGATCACCCCAGATTGTTGTGAAATGTGAACCGGTATCTGATTATGGAAATGTAAAGCTGCATGTTAACCGAGGCAGTAACCACATTCAGTTTTTAGGCGGCGATGAAAACATCCGCCTAACCACCAATATACCTGTAAGCTATGTATTTGATGAACAGCCTTTTGTTTTAAACGACCACCGCTACCTGGTACTCACTTATGGCGAGCCGCTTGAAGCGCCTTTGGTGAGCACAGCCGAACGCTTTTTAAGGGAGACTACCCAATATTGGCGCCTTTGGATAAAACATTCATCCATCGCAACTTTTTACCAGCCATTTGTAATACGATCAGCCCTTGCTTTAAAAATTCATCAGTACGAGGATACCGGGGCGATTATAGCCGCCAGCACCACCAGCCTGCCCGAATCGCCGGGCAGCGGCCGTACCTGGGATTACCGCTATTGCTGGCTGCGCGATACTTACTATGTAATAACGGCACTTAATCACATAGGCCATTTTGAAGAAATGGAAAAATATTTCGGTTATGTAACGGATATATCTTTTAATGAAGATATGCGGTATCAGCCCTTGTACGGTATAACCGGCAAGAAAACACTTACGGAAGAACTGTTAAGCGACCTGGAAGGTTATATGGGCAATCAGCCGGTTCGGATCGGTAACCAGGCTTATGAACACATACAAAACGATATTTACGGACAGGTGATGATCTCCCTGCTCCCGCTCTATACTGATCACCGCTTCATATTTTCGGAAAGAAAAGATTCGGTACGTTGGATAGAGTTTCTTTTAAGCAAAATTGAACGTACGATAGATGAAAAAGATGCGGGAATTTGGGAATTCAGAAACATGGCGAATATACATTGTTACAGTAACCTGTTTCAATGGGCCGGTGCATCCGCTGCCGAAAAAATGGCCCGCACCATTAACAACCGAGAGTTGGTTGACAGGGCCATAGCGATGAAAAACCGTGCTGCCGAGCATATTGAAAGCTGCTACGACCCGGTAAGAAAGGTATACACCAACTCGGCGGGAAGCCCTAATCTCGATGCGAGTACCCTGCAATTGATCATGATGAATTACCTCGACCCTGCCTCAGACCGCGCAAAAGATCACTTAATTGCACTTGAAAAAGAATTAAGAACTCCAAACGGTTTATTTTACAGGTATTTGTACAGGGATGATTTTGGCAAACCACAAGCTACCTTCCTGATTTGTGCTTTCTGGTACGTAGAAGCGCTGGCAAGCGTTGGGCGTTTGGATGATGCACAAAGGGAATTTGCAAACCTGCTGCAATATTCAAACCACCTGTTACTGTTCAGCGAAGATGTGGACGAAAACGACGGCAGCCAGTGGGGTAATTTTCCGCAGGCTTACAGCCATGTAGGATTAATGAACGCCGCTTACCGGATAGCAATGAAGCTGGACCGACCGATATTTTTGTAGAAAAGGCGGAGGGCGAAAGGCGCTGATTTGTCCATGCCTGACTTAATGACGTTGATCAGACTTCCGAAGTTTTGAAATCTTCAGAAGTCTTTCCACTCACAATTCCCCTTCTATTACCTATTTTTGCCGGCAAACGTGCAACTATGCCCCTTCCATTATTTTCAATACACGACACCACTGTACGGTTCCTGAACAATATTTTATTTAATAAATTAAATTTTACAGTTAATATGGGCGAACATTGGGCCCTGATTGGTGAAAGCGGATCAGGCAAGAGCGCCTTGTTACAAACTATAGCCGGCAGGTTTAATATAACCGGGGGAACCATCGATTATCATTTTTTTGATGGGTTTTTAAAACAAGCCGACAATTTTGACGATTCAGCAGATCATCTGACCTATCACAGGCTTATTGCCCTGGTTGAACCTAAGCATCATTTTAAAAACCTGTCAAACACCAGCAATTTTTATTATCAGCAGCGATATAACTCGTCCGATTCTGAGGATGCCTTAACAGTAGAACAATACCTGCATTCGGTAATTACATCAACAGTAAGAGACCACTATTGGGATTTTGATAAAGTGGTAGCCTTATTGAACCTCAAAGAATTAGCAGCCAAACAACTCATAAAATTATCAAACGGTGAAACCAAGCGATTAATGCTGGCCGCTGCGTTGTTAAAGAACCCGGTATTGTTATTATTAGACAACCCTTTAACCGGCCTGGATGTACAAACACGGGCAGCATTTGATACTATTATTGACGAGATAAAAGCATCGGGTATTACGGTTATAATGGCGACATCACCGCATGAAATACCTAATGCTATTACACATGTAGCAATATTAAAGAGCGGCGACGTCGGCGAAACCATGCTTAAAGATCATTTTGACCCGGATTTATTTATACGGGATGATAAGGATGAAATTGATAATGAAGAATTAAAAACGTTGCTGAATACAGGCAAGGCCGTCCCCTCTTATCAATTCATTGTAAAAATGAATGATGTGCACATCAAATACGGCGACAAAGTAATTTTAGGTAAGGTGAACTGGCAAATACTTCAAGGAGAACGATGGGCGTTGCTGGGACCGAATGGCGCTGGTAAATCCACCTTGTTGAGTTTGATTAATGGTGACAATCCGCAAGCCTATGCAAACGATATTATTTTATTTGACAAAAAACGAGGCACCGGCGAAAGCATCTGGGATATAAAAAGCAAGATCGGTTTTGTATCGCCCGAGCTGCATCAATATTTCCCCACAGATAACAGCTGCCTGCAGGTGATAGAGTCAGGTTTTTATGATACGCTGGGCTTGTTCAGGCCATCTGATAAAGCAAAAGCCGAAAAGGCATTACGCTGGATGAAAGCGCTCGAAATAGAAAAGTATGCACGCGTTTTACTAAAAAACATTCCGGCAAGTGCACAGCGGCTATGCCTGCTGGCACGTGCACTCATTAAAACCCCAACTCTGCTTATTTTTGACGAACCCTGCCAGGGGCTGGACGAGCACCAGCAGCATCATTTTAAAACTTTGGTAGATACCATTTGCAGCTTAAGCAACGTATCGCTCATTTATGTCACCCATTACCAGCAGGAGATACCAGATAGCGTTACGGAGGTTTTAAGGCTGGATAAAGGATGTGTTAGCTGAAAGCGGAAAGCAAAAAGCTAAGGTTCAAGCACGTTTTGATTTTGAGCTTTATTGAACACTTGTAAAAGTTTGGTTGTTTTTATCTTTTAGCTTTCTGCTTTCACCTTTCAGCTTCTACTACGTATATTTGTACATGAATACAGCCGATCTGCTGCAACGCGCTTTGCGGTTTGAATT
The DNA here is from genome assembly GCA_029237615.1 of Mucilaginibacter sp. Taxonomy (GTDB): domain Bacteria; phylum Bacteroidota; class Bacteroidia; order Sphingobacteriales; family Sphingobacteriaceae; genus Mucilaginibacter. The sequence goes on along the minus strand of JAQNCM010000070.1, from coordinate 9,298 downwards.
TTTGAGCCAGGAAGAAGGGGTTTATCTTTACAATAATGCCTCAACTGCCGATTTAATGTACACCGCCAATGAGCTGCGTAAAATACAGGTGCCTCATGGCAAGGTTACCTGGCAAATTGACCGTAATGTAAATACCACTAACGTTTGTATAGCCAACTGCAAGTTTTGTAACTTTTTTCGCCGCCCCGGGCACGAGGACAGTTACATCACCGATATTGAAACCTACAAACAGAAAATAGAAGAAACTTTTAGGTATGGTGGAGACCAGCTTTTATTACAGGGCGGTCATCACCCCGACCTGGGCCTGCAATTTTATGCGGATACTTTCAGGAAACTAAAAGAACTTTATCCAACATTAAAACTACACTCCTTAGGGCCGCCGGAAATTGCGCATGTTGCCAAACTGGAGAACATGAGCCATATTGATGTATTGCGTGAGTTGAAGGCAGCAGGCCTTGACTCATTGCCAGGTGCAGGCGCTGAGATATTAAATGACCGCGTACGGAGGCTGATAAGTAAAGGGAAATGCGGTGGTAAGGAATGGCTGGATGTAATGCGTGCGGCCCATCAGCTTAATTTGCCATCATCCGCTACCATGATGTTTGGCCATATTGAAACCATTGAAGAGCGTTTTGAACATTTGGTGTGGATCCGCGAGGTACAGTCCGAAAAGCCTGAAGGAGCTTATGGCTTTGTTGCCTTTATACCCTGGCCGTTCCAGGACGATGGTACTTTATTACGTAAAGTAAGGGGCATTACCAACAATGTTACCGGCGATGAGTATATCCGCATGATTGCCCTGAGCCGTATTATGTTGCCAAATATCAAAAATATCCAGGCATCCTGGTTAACGGTGGGCAAGCAGGTAGCGCAACTATGCTTACATGCCGGCGCGAATGATTTCGGCTCTATCATGATTGAAGAAAATGTGGTTTCGGCCGCAGGGGCACCGCATCGATTTACAGCCAAAGGCATACAGGAATCTATAAAAGAAGCTGGCTTTGAACCGCAGCTTCGGACACAAAAATATGAATGGCGCCAAATGCCTGTTCAAATTGAAGAGCAGGTAATTAATTATTAAAAAAGTCCGGAGAGTCCGAAAGTCGGGAAAGTCCGGAAGTTAATTATCTGTATTTAAATAATAGTTTAAACTTATCTTAAAAACTTTAGTCTTTCGGTCTTTCGGACTTTCGGACTTTCCCCACATGGAAGACATTGAGCAACATATAGAAGCATTAATATTTGCTTCGGAACAAAGTATACGGACAGAGGAAATTATTTATTGCCTCCAGGCAGCATTCAGCCACGACTTTAGTGAAGCAGAGATCAATCGCAATATTGAACATATTACCGAGAAGTATAATGATAAAAATTTTGCCATTGAATTGGTTAAGGTGAACAACGGATATCAATTTTTGACAAAGAAGGACTATCACCCGGTGATCAGCCTTTTGCAGATGCAGCGTTCAAAAAAGAAATTAGGACAGGCAGCGCTCGAAACGCTCGCTATCATAGCCTACAAGCAGCCCGTAACCAAGCCGGATATTGAACAAATACGCGGTGTAAATTGTGATTATTCGATTCAAAAATTGTTGGAAAAAGAGTTGATTTCAATCGTTGGCAAATCTGAAGCTATCGGAAAGCCGATACTTTATGGCACCAGTAATATTTTTATGGACTACTTTGGCATTAATAGCATTAATGAACTTCCTCAAATAAAGGAGTTCACAAATAATTCAATTTCTATAGGTGAACAAACCGAATGATTTTTTTAAAATTAAAATAATTTGAAAATCTTGTTTTAATGAAAATGATTTTGATTATTTTTACTTAAGTAAAGAGACCTGTAACAGATAACATAAAAAGAAAATTTGCATTTAAATGCATTTAAGTTATTATTGAAAAAAGTTTTATTATAAAATTCATGGCAATGGGAGCTCCAAAAAAACCTGTAAACAAGAAAGTAGAATCTAAAAGCACGGGCGAGGATGAAGATGATGATGATAGCACGCTTGATCAAACGCCTAAAAAGAAGGTTGATGACGACGACGATGATTTTGACGGCCCGTTAGACGATATCGGTTACGAAAGTTTTGATGATTACGACGAGGACGACGATTTTTAATCTCTAAAATATACTCTTCCTTAAAGCATTCAGACTATGCCTCTGGATGCTTTTTTTATAAATACAGTTTTGACTTAAACAAAAGCATGCTTATAACCGAAGTAGACAATAAAGTAACAAAAAAGGCCTTTTTAAATGTAGCACGTATTATTTATAAAAATGATGACGTTTGGGTTTGTCCGCTGGATAATGACATTGAAGCTGTTTTTGATCCTGCTAAAAATAATTTTCACCAAAATGGCACATGCACCAGGTGGATACTCAGAAACGAAAGTGGCGAACTGATTGGGCGCATTGCGGCTTTTATAAACGACAAGAAAGCTTACAATTACGAACAGCCAACTGGTGGAATTGGTTTTTTTGAATGCATAAATGATGAACAGGCGGCTTTCTTGTTGTTTGATACTGCCAAAAAGTGGTTACGCAAAAACGGGATGCAGGCAATGGACGGTCCAATAAATTTTGGTGAAAATGATAATTTCTGGGGCTTACTGGTTGAAGGCTTTACGCCGCCATCTTACGGGATGAATTATAACCCACCCTATTACCAGGCCTTTTTTGAACATTATGGATTTACCACCTTATATGCTCAGATCACCAATCACTTAAATATCCTTAAACCTTTCCCTGAAAGGTTCTATAAAATAGCTAAATGGGTTATCCAAAAGCCAGGATACGAGTTTAAGCATTTAAAAGTAAAGGAAATTGAAAAGTTTGCTGCCGATTTTATGGAGATCTATAATGATGCCTGGAAGGATTTTGAAAATTTCGTTCCGATAACTAACGCCACCATATCAGAAAGCTTTAACAAAATGAAGCCTTTAATGGACGAGAATTTGATTTGGTTTGCTTATGTAAATAATGAGCCGGCATCGTTCATGATAATTTTACCAGATGCCAACCCGATGTTAAAGCCAGCAAAAGGTAAACTCGACCTAATTGGCAAGCTTAAATTTGTTTATTACCGGTGGAAAGGCGTATCACGCATGCGCGCAATAGTAATGGGTACCAAACAAAAATTTCAAAACCATGGTCTTGAATCAGCGCTATTTATCAGTTTAGGGGAATATGTCCTTCCATTAAACCAATATACAGAACTTGAATTATCGTGGGTGGGCGACTTTAACGAAAAGATGATTGCAATGCACAACGCAATGGGAGCTGTTTTTGGAAAAAAACACCTGACTATGCGTCATATTTTTCAGTAAGCGCTTGGAACAAATAATTACGCTGTTGCTTTGCTATGGCGTAACTCTTCAAAAAGTTCGATGACCTTTTTTTGCAGATCAATAACTTCTGTTTCACGATCCATTAATTTTTTGTTAACGGTTTCTAATTCGTTTACAAATTTTTGATCCTGATCTGAATCGTTGAAGGTTAGCAATTGCACTACAGACATTTCGAATAATGCTGCAATTTGTTCGAGCCTCGATAAATTGATATCGGTGATGCCAGTTTCAATTTTTGAAAACGCTGGAATCGAAATATCTAATCTCTTTGCAACATCTTCCTGGCTCCATCCTTTTTGATGACGTAATAATCTAATTTTTCTTCCAAGTGTCTTCATGTACTATTTTAGGTTGGGATTATGCCTTTTCGAATCAGTTAATAAAGTTACAAAAATATTTAATATCTATCTAATTATCAATAATTTCTGATAATATTTTTTTAAATTCAGTTAACTTTTTTTCATTTATTACTTAAACGAAAAAAAATTATAAAAAGTTACAAATAGTTATGCAAAAAGATAAATTTTATCGCATAAGTAAATTTTTTTACAAAAAACCTTGATTAAGCATTCTATTTTAACATCAACACAGGTGCTGCAGAGGTCTCAGCCAACTGCTGCGAAACACTATTATGCAACAATGATTGCAAAAAACTATACTTGTGCGGTAATGCAATCACTAACTGCGCGTCCTTTTCTGCTGCAAACTGTAGGATACCATTAATGATGTCGGGTTGATTAATATAATAATACTTAGGATTAAATTCTTTCAGCATTTCATATAATACAGTTTCTTCCGCCATTCTTTCCGCATCTGCTTCGTTATTATGCCTGGCTTTATTATCAACATTTACAACTAACAACTCCAATTTTTTATTGGTCAGTATCTTTTTTAATGCATCCATCGGCACAGTTTCAGTAACTTTGTTGAAATCGCACGCCACAACCACCCGCTTAATAGTTTCAAAATTGTAAGCCGGCGGTACTACAATGACCGGTACAGGGCTGGCTTTTGAAATTTTTATTACATGGCTTCCTAATAGCGCATCGTCATTACTGCTGTTACCGCGGCTGCCTAATATTACCAGGTCAACTTTTCTGCTTAGTGTATTTTCTATCACTGCGCGCAATAAATGCGTACGGTTTAAATGAGTTATAATTTCAACTCCCGGTTTAACTTTATGAGCCAGTTTTCTTTTCAAATTCTCCAGCTGTCTTAACCTGTCGGCTACATTCTGTTGTATTTCTTCCTCACTTACCAATAGCATGTCCGGGTTTGGTAAAATGGTTTCATACACCGATACATAATAAGTATTCAATAAAACAATACGGTCAACATCAGTCTGATGGCTTAAAGCTGCCGCAAATTCGGCTGCATGTTCCGCAGCATGCGAAAAATCAACGGGCACTAAATATGTTTTCATGTTTAACTAAATTTTATATTATCTGACCAATTTGGTCTAAATGTCAGTACAAATTTAAGGGGAAGGTAACTTATAAATGTAATAGCAATCACATTTATCCCCTTAAAAATATATAAAATTTACCTATTGTTTGCTATAACGCAAAAAACAGTCGTTAAAAACGCCTGGACAATTTCCTGAGCAGGGTATCTACAGTTCTTTTACAAACTTTGCTGCCACCCAATCCTTATTTTTTTTATGGGTGATATATTTCAAACCGTACTCACATGCTGCTTCTTTAATGATCTCCAGGTCGGGGTTTTCGTAAAATCCACTAAAATAGATTTCACCGTTGGTATTCAATACCTCGCTGTAACGCTGCATTTGGTCGAGTAAAATATTCCTGTTTATATTGGCTAGGATGATATCAAACGCTTCATCCGGTATTACTTCTTTGGAGCCACAAATGGCTGTAATATAATCAGCCTGATTTAATTGCGTATTTTCAATAGTACTGGCATAACAAACCGGGTCGTAATCTATCGCTGTAATTTGCAATGCTCCTAACTTTGCGGCCATTATAGCCAAAATACCGGTTCCGCAACCCATGTCAAGTACTTTTTTACCAGCGAAATCATTTTCAAGCATCAGTTCCAGCATCATGGAGGTAGTTTGATGGTGCCCGGTTCCAAAAGCCATCTTAGGATCAATCACAATTTCATATGGGAACTGAGGTTTAGGCTGATGAAAAGTAGCTCTCACAAATATTTTGTCGCCAATTTCTATCGGTTCAAAATTACTTTCCCATACTTGGTTCCAATTTTTTTGAGGGATGAGTGTCATTTCGTAGCTAAAAGTAAAAAGCTCCCGGTAATTTTCCAACACTTCATCCAGCGTGGATTGTTCAAATTCTGTAGTGGGAATATAGGCTTTAAATCCAAAATCCAGTTCCTCAAAAGTATCAAAACCAATCTCACCCAACGCATTTATCAGCAGGTCCTGTTGGTAATCTTCTGTAGTTATGGTGGTGAAAAGCAGTTCGTAGTAATTCATATTAACGAGGGGTTTAGCAATGGTGGCTAGTGATAATTAGTCTTTCCTGGACGCCGGTTGGGTAACAAACATACTTCTGTCCAGGATACTTAAAACTCCGAAATTGATCAGCCAGTAAAAGATCTGTATACCGGACATAAACAGGAAATTTAATATTAAATGCCGGGTGCCGGTAGCATGGTCCCAGATAACATAACTGATAGCACCGGCGAGTAATAAACAAACAAAGAAAACAATACCCATCGTCCACATTTTACCGGCCTTTGATCTTTTTATTGCAGCATTCCATATTGGGTTGATGATGAGCAATTGGGTTAACAGCGCTATAACAAACAATAACGGAAGCGAAAATTTATAAAAGGCCATAAAGCCGTTTAATGTTCCTGTTCCAATTTCCCCTATGTTTAAGTCAAAGTAAACCGAACTATATCTTACACAAATAAAATAAAGTCCAAATCCGACACATGGAGGCAGAACAACTTTCAACAGTTTTTTCATCTTGTAAGATCAAAATCAGGTATAGCTGGCTGCAGATTGGTCAGCATCATTGATTAACAGTAAAAAAACGTGCGAAGTTTTGAAAACTTCACAAGTCTCTTTTCGCTTTTTGACTCAAGGACCCGGTGGTCATTAAGAATTATAAACCTTCACAATATCAACAAAATCACGCGATTTCAGCGATGCACCGCCTATCAATCCGCCATCAATATCCGGCTGCGCAAAAAGTTCGGGCGCATTTTTAGGGTTACAACTGCCACCGTATAAAATGGTGGTATCATCCGCCACCTGTTGGTTGTATTTCGACGCTATTTCTTTACGGATAAAAGCATGAATCTCCTGCGCCTGTGCTGAGGATGCCGTTACCCCGGTACCTATTGCCCAAACCGGCTCATAAGCAATCACCAATTTACCAAAGCTTGTTTCATCCAGGTGAAAAACGCCTTCTGCTAGCTGGCTTTTGATCACATTAAAATGCTGGTTAGATTCACGTTCCTGCAAAGTTTCGCCAATGCAGAAGATCGGCTTCAGATCATGTTTTAAAGCAGTATCTGTTTTTTTTGCCAGCAACTCATTGCTTTCACCAAAATACTGGCGACGCTCCGAATGGCCTAAAATAACATACTCAGTCCCTATCGACCTGATCATTTTTGCGGAAATTTCACCGGTATAGGCTCCTGATTCAGCCTGGTGCGCGTTTTGTGCGCCTAACGAAATTTTGGTATAGCCTTTTGACATTTGTACCAAACTATGTAAATGTATAAACGGACTGCAAACTACTGCTTCCTGCTTACCGGTTACCTCATCTTTGATCATGTTGATCAATTCAGAAAATAAACTCAAACCTTCGTTATGGTCCATGTTCATTTTCCAGTTTCCGGCAACAATTTTCTTTCTCATGATTATTTTATTTAAGTTGATTGTATAGTTGATTGGGTTGATTATGTTGATTAGGTGAGTGGTTTGCTAACCATTTAACCTAATCAACTACTCACTAAAACCGCCTGTGTTGTTCTGTTAGTTCAAATACTTTTTTTAATATGTCCTGCTCTGTTTCGTCAAAGCTACGGTGATCCCTGCGTGCAAAAACCTTTTGCGCTGTTTCAAACATTTTCTTAACAGAATAAACTTCATATCCCTGTGGCCCTCCCCATGAAAAATCAGGTATAAAGTTACGCGGAAATCCGGCTCCAAAAATATTAGCGCTTACCCCTGCTACTGTCCCGGTATTAAACATGGTGTTGATGGCACATTTGGAATGATCGGCCATAATTAAACCGCAAAACTGCAAACCGGTTTTACGAAAACGCTGCGTGGTATAATCCCACAGCTTTACCTCGTCGTAATTGTTTTTAAGGTTTGAGTTGTTAGAGTCGGCGCCAATGTTACACCACTCCCCTAATACCGCATTGCCCAGGTAACCTTCATGCCCCTTTGATGAATATCCCCATATCACGGCATTGTTGATCTCTCCCCCAACCCTGCAATAAGGCCCTATGGTGGTGGCGCCATAAATTTTAGCACCCATTTTAACTTGCGAGTTTTCGCAGATAGCAAAACCACCCCTTATGTGGGTACCTTCCCATATTTCGGTATAATTGGCTAAATAAATAGGGCCATTAGTAGTGTTAAAGGTTGAACATTCGGCCACTGCCCCTTCTTCAGCAAAAAAATCATTACCTATAATGGTATTTGTTGCGCTGATGGATGCACTGCTGCGGCCTTTGGTAAGCAGTTTAAAATCCTTGCGCAGTTCAATATCGTTCTGCCTGAAAATATCTTCGGGATAACGGATTACTACCGGCTTATGAGCATGGTTAACAACGCGGTCAAACGATGCAGTATAGTCAAAGTTAAGAGCGTCAGTCTCGTTCAGTTTTACGGCTGTTAACAGGTCTTGATAAAACAGCGCTTCGCCGGTTTGCAGTTTATCAATGGCTTCCAGTAAATATTCGTCCGGGCAAACAGCACCGTTAATAAACAGGTTATCGGCGGTAATATTTAAAGGAAATTTGCGGTTTAACCAGGGCTGCGTATGAAAAGAAAAATTACTGTTTAAATGATTGCCCCACTTTTCGCCTATGGTAAGTATACCGATACGCAAGTTGGCAACGGGGCGTGTAAAAGTTAAAGGCAGAAGTGTTTGATGTGCTTTATCGTCAAAAAGGATAATTGCCATGGTGCAAAAATAAAAAAAGTCATCGATACAGTGTGACTTATGAATATTTAAAAAACAAAGTTGTTTTGAGGTGAATGGCGAAAGGTCAAAAGCATCCCATTTATGGTATCCGCAGTGTTCCACTTTTTGAGATGGAACACCTGGAACGCTTGGAACGGGTGGAACACTTTAATTAAAATGTATATATAATTGTATTTCAATGATATATGCAATTTAACAGATTTTAATGTACTAAAACTTCAATCCTATCTCTTTTTGTCTTATGATCCAGGAGCGAGAGCGGTAGATCTTATTTATCATAACAGTATCATACATACTTACCAGGAGCACAAGATGCTTTACTGCTATCGAATGTGAAGGCTACTATAGTTTTGGCTTTTCAGACCCGGACGGGCATAAATGGAACGTTTTTCATATGTAATAAAGTTCCTGTAAATAATTTTTGCACAACATCACTTAATTTCTTATTTTGCATCATAAGCATAGCATTTCTGATTTCTTTCTTATCGAAATACCTGTTCAGAGAGCTATAAAAAGCATCATTATTATAAGCATTTTAAAAATAGCCTGTTGCAAGTTTAAAAAAGACTCCCTCCGGCTACAAAAAACAATCCGTTTCCACAGGCCCCCCCCCCGAGGTCCCTGCGGAGACGAAAAAACGTAAAACGATGTCAAACCTCACCTTCATTTCGCCTTTTTTTATTGTTTCCAATTTAAAAGATTCGGTGGCCTTCTATGTAAATAAACTTGGGTTTGAAGTATGGTATACCGGCCCTGACGAGGGTCCATATTGGGCTATGGTAGGCCGCGGT
>JAQNCM010000542.1 GCA_029237615.1 Mucilaginibacter sp. | reverse complement strand
GTCTAAACTCGCAAAAACACCTGTAGGTCCGCGCTATACCGAAGAGATAGATTTTAATGTAGCCGGATTTTCGGTAGCCATTAAAACGCAGTTAATGGCGATGGGATATGGCCGCGTATGCGCCATCGCGATAAACAACTATAATTCCAGTGACACCGCTATTGAATTATTTGGCGCTGTAAACGGCCTGATTCTTACAGATGCAGAACGTAGTGCCGCTGACGAAACCCTGGATGGCGGTTACAAATTAAAACTCACCAATCCTGATAAATTAAGAGAGCCATATCCGCCACGCGCAGTATCAATAGCGCCCACCAGCGGAACCGCAACCTACGCCAGCACCATTGCAGCAATTAACGCTTTGATAGCAAGTTAGACATTGTATCACTTGGTCATTAGTCATTAAATAATGGCTAATGACTAAATAAAGTTTGACCTAAATAATGACCTAATGACTAATGAGACATGACCAAAAAGTATACACTCAAACCTGGTATGCACCAGTTTGCACCAGGCTCATATGCTGCCCATAGTAATGATAACCTAACTGATGAAGACGTTGAATGGTACCTGGAAAAGTACCCGCACATAAAAGCTTTATTTATTGAAAGGTTGGGAAATTGCAAGGTTGAAAAGCTGGAAGACACTACAGATCAAACAACTGAATCGTCCAAACAGCAATAACTTTTCAAACTGACCGGCACCAGCTATCAGAAAATCACAATACAACTTTCCAACATTCAACATTACGACAATAAAATGAAAACTTATCTCCCTCAAATTGAACGCAGGATATTTGTAAGGCCAAACCAAACCTTCGGCATACTTAATTACGATATGGATAATGCCTATCCGCAACGTATGCTCGAATTGGTTGCTGCCTCTCCTACTGCTAAAGATTGCTGGAGTAAAAGAGCGAAATTCATTGCCGGCAATGGTTTTGAGCAGCCAGGTCTTGGTAAGCAGGTCATCAATAAAAAAGGTTTAACCCTGGCAAAATTATTAAAAGCCGCTGCTACTGATAAAGCACTTTTTACCGGCTTCGGTATTCATGTAAATTACAATGCTAATTTTAAAATAGCATCGGTAAATTATATCAAGTTTGAGGATATCCGCATAGGCGATACCGATTGTCCGGACACTGCAGGCAAGTATGCTATTTACTCCGACTGGGGGCGCAAAACATGGAAAAACATCATGCGCAGCAAGATCACCTTTCTCGATAGCTATGACCCGGATGAACAAGCCATAAAGAACCAGGTATTAACCGCAGGTGGATGGGATAAATACAAAGGACAGTTATATTATTTTAACCCCGAAGTGGATGACTATCCTTTAATAGAAGCTGATAGTGTATGGGAGGACTTTGAAACTGAAGCCGGGATTAAAATATTCAATAATCGTGAGGTTACAACCGGTTTTTTACCCTCCACGATGCTTTTTATGCAAGCACGCAGGGAAGAGGCCGACAACAGCCATCCGGACAGCGGCGAACAGCTTTACAATAATTCGCCATCACAGCTTGAGAAGGATCTGGGCTCATTCCAGGGAGCAAAAAGCGCGCAGAAGATAATTGTTATTGAGTATGAGGACGAAAATTCAAAACCGGAATTTCAGCCATATTCCATCCAGAACAATGATAAACTTTTTGAAAGTACCGAAAAATCGGTTGAGGCACGCATCATTAAAGGGTTTTCAATTCCTAAAGAGCTCATTAATTCCGAAAAATCATCCGGCTTAAGCAACGGAGGTGAAAAAAAACAAGCTATTTGTGAGTTTAATGATAACACGGCTCCCGAAAGACTGGAGTTGACAGAAACATTTGCGGAAATATTCAGCCATTATTATACTGATATCAATCCGAATAATAACTGGAACATACTGCAAGTACCAGCGAATGTTGCCGATGATACACCGGGTATCAAAGCCGGAACAAGTATCAATCAGCTGCTCCTGGCAGATATCCCCAAAGAAAATAAGATAGCCATATTAACTTATGCCTATGGCTTTAAAAAAGCAGAGGCAGAAGCAATGTGCCTTTAGTTAGTGATTGGTGGTTGATTGTCCATCGTCAATGGATCATAGACCATGGTTTTCTTGCCTTTTCGATTACCCTTTTATACATATCACTATGGACTATGATCTATGGACATAATCAACCCTCATGAATATCATCTATTTAATTAACCAAACCACATTCCAGAGTTACGAAGACATCTCCGTAAACATAAAACCTGAGCGTTTGCAGGTATTTATAAAAAAAGCACAAGATCTGGATCTTAAACCCTTTTTAGGCCATGCTTTGTATTACGACTTTATGCAAAACTTTAATGCCGATGGTACGCTGATGGATACCGCACCTCAGCACTATAAGGACCTGTTAAATGGCAGCGAGTACCTGGATAAATATGGCCATATTGTACTTTATGAAGGGTTGCTGCCAACGCTTGTATATTTCACCTTCGCCCGTTTTATTGAGGCTGATGCGGTGCATTATACACCTACCGGTCCTGTAGTAAAACATCACGACAACGGCGACCCGCTTAAGCCGGCAGATGTTGTAAAACTTGTACAACAGCAACGCAGCGTTGCAAATGCCCATGCCAATGAAGTAGAGAAATTTTTGTGGGATAATAAAGCCGACTTTCCGTTGTGGCGATACAATAACAAAAACAAAAGCAGCAGGCAATCCGGCCCTCGGATCAGAAGCATCGACAGGACAAATTTCAATTACCCTTCGGGATACGATCCAACCGGTATGAACAGCTATTTGCCAATTACTGAATTCATGAACTAATATTATAACCAATGCCTACAGATAAAAAAATAAGCGAATTACCTATAGTAACTTCCGTCAGTGCATCTGATATTTCAGTACTGGTTGATGGCGGTACCGACTATCAGTATACTTTTGCCCAGCTGCTACAGTTTCTTGAAGCTAATCTTACAGCTGGCGCTAACATTTCTTTTGGTACAACGCTGCCACAGAACACAACCGGTAATAACGGCGATGTATTTGTAAACACGAATATTGGGTCATTCGCGCAAAAAATTTCAGGTACATGGTCTATTGTTTACACCCTCCCGGCAGCCAACGCTGCAGACGGCACTTTACTTTATGGCGCCGGGCTGCCGGGAGCACCAACAGGTAAAAACTCGGACAGCTACATCAATACCTTAACCGGGATATTTTATCAAAAGTCATCGGGTGTATGGACGCAGGTGTTTTCAATGGCAACCGGCCCACAGGGACCG
>JAQNCM010000511.1 GCA_029237615.1 Mucilaginibacter sp. | reverse complement strand
GGTGAGCTGCTCACTCGTCCTGGTGAGCTGCTCACTCGTCCTGGTGAGCTGCTCCGTGTCACGTGCTTGGCTTGGCGCGGGTGCTCCCCCACGCCCCGCACGTCGGTCGTACATTGGTTCGTAACACATCGCCATTTGTGAGTATTCTCTATCATTACTAAGCATTAGTCTCCTGGCGTATACTATCCAGCTAATATATCTCTTTCAGCTCTATCCCACGTCTAATGCTCCCTGATACGTGATAGGATACGCTATGTTAATTGCGTTCCTAGGCTATAGCGTTATCATCTATAGTTTCTTGTTGTTCTATTACTACCATATGAACATACGGCGTAGAGCTGGTAAGGAGGACCATAAGATTAGTAGGATGACCGATACCGAGATTAAAGCCTTAGGAGATAGGAGCCCTAGTTTATATATACCATCTGATGATACAGTTTTATTCTACATGGAATCAAGGCAGAGAGTAGACCGTAGAAGGGCTTTGGATCAAGTAGTGGCGAAAATACGAGAGCATAGCTCGTCTTCTCCCCCCAGAGAATCGATTTTCCTGCAGTTGAGATTTCCGAAACGGTTACATTTCCCACACCGACTTATCTGACAGTCTTGGATTTGACCCCTTTTCGAACTCCTTTACTTGTCATAGCACCCCCATCATTTGTAACTCTCGAACTCTACAGCGAGGCATTGTTATTTCCTAACCGCCATTCTCATATACACCCTCTCTACCAAAAGGATGGCCTGAGTCTACATCTCGGTGTTGCGCATGTCTCAGGTTTACCAAGCTTTACATCAAAATCCTCGCAATACATCGTTGTATAGACAATGAGCCATCTGAAGACTTGGACTTTTCCCAGCTCTTGCTCAAAACTCTTGCTCCCTTTGTTGTAACTAGCTTGATCAAGCGTAACCGGCAGTTGCCTTATAAACAAGCTTTTGCGATCTTGCCGTAGGCGTTAGCACCGGCGCTGTTGTCAATCGGAGCCGCAGCACGTGCTTGCATACTGTCACATGCAAGCCTTTTGCTCCCGAATACGTGTCGTGTGTGTCGGGTTGTACCCCCGTTCTCAAGCTACGGTTGGACAGTGGCCCACGCATGTACTCAGGCTGTTCAAAGGTTCAGCCCGGGTCTAGAGTACCATGAATTACTGTATAGAAATGGTGGTATTAAGTCGTATGATGAATTGCATAAACGTACATGGCAACTCATGTTCTATTATCCCAACCCTCTAATCACCTCATACCCGAGTCAAAGTAAGATCATCCACATAGAACGTATTAGCAGCATTTCCCTCATTGCCGAACACAGAGAGGTAAATCCTCCCAGCAGTCCCCCCAGTAGTAAAATTTTGCGTAGCCTGCACCCACGTGTTCGTGGGTCCGTTGAGCGTCGACGCATCTTTAAGGATCGAGACACCGCCAAAGCCTGAAATCTGTACCCGCGACACGGTGCTAGCCGCCGAGTTGGTCGAGTACCACCACCAAGAGACCTCGTAGGCGGCGCCCGGCTCGACTTGGAGGTCCTGGAACCAGGTGCGGCTACCGCCGTCGGTGTTGCTGAAGACAGTCTTGAGACTGTAAGTGCCGGTGTGAGGCTGATCGCCGGATACGGAGACGGCAATGACCGAGTCCGCGCCCACGGTGCTGCTTGCGGTCCAGGCGTTGAGATTGCCGGATTCGAAACCGCCGTCGGATATGGCGTTGGTTGGAGCGGGTTGGCTGCCGGTTGGAGTCGAACCAACACAGACGGTATTGAATTGGCAGTAAAGAGGGGCATTGCCAACGCAGGAGTAGGCGCTTGCACCGTTAAATTGTGGGGAGTTAACGTTGGTGAAGCAGGATGCGATTGCAGACGGCGTGACGGTGCCGGCGACGAAGGCGTTGCGACATTGACTTGCGACCGGTGTCACGGCTGGCCAGGGGATCGAGGGTGTGCGGATGAGGGAGGCGCAAATTGTTGGGATGGAAGCATAGCATGGGTCGGGGTAGCCGGCATAGGTGGTGGTGAGAACGCAGGGGGTCGTGGTCGTGGTTGAAGTGGGTGTATCGGTTGTAAAAGGCAATGTGAAGGAGGTGGAGGTCGGAGTCGTCGATGTCGAAGTGATAGCCTCGTCAGAGGTAGGGGTAAAGGTTGAGGAGCTGGTGATGTCGCTAGTCGATGCCACCGCCGATGTGGAAGGCGTGACGGTGTCTGATGACGTGGTGACTGGCTCGGAGGTTGAAGTCTCTGAACTAGCGATGCCAGTTGAACTCGACGTAACAACCTCTGAAGTGGATGTGACTACCTCCGAGGTGGTCTCGGAGGTAGTCGTTGTTGAAGTCTCTGAAGTCGTGATATCGGAGGAAGTCGACGTAGCAACGTCTGAAGTGGATGTGACTACCTCAGAGGTGGTCTCGGCAGTAGTCGTAGTTGGGGTCTCGGAAGTTGTAATATCGGAGGAAGTCGACGTAATTGCTTCTGAACTAGATACGACAGGCTCCGAGGTGGTTGTGACGGCACTTGTGGAAGTTGAAGAGGCACTCGACGTGGACGAGACAGTGTCAGCAGCGTAGACGTTGAGCAAGCTGCCACCGCCACACAACTCTTGCGGGTTGCCAACGCAGACTTGTCCGCACTGCTCCTCAGGTGCAGCAGCGCCACCGAGGTCATTGCCGCAATAGCATTCACGGGAGTACTCACACCAAAGTAGCGGAAGTCCTTGCAGAACCCCGCACAATTCTCGACCGTCATGTCGTCGCTTCTGTACTCGGCCCCGGTAAGCGATCGGGAGTTGACGTTGTCGGTCCAGCACGACTTGTA
>JAQNCM010000468.1 GCA_029237615.1 Mucilaginibacter sp. | reverse complement strand
TATTTTCGCTTTGATGTCGAGTTTGAAGGCCCGGAGCCGTCGCTGGATGATGTGTACGTGATGAAGGAGATCGGGGATATTGCTCGTGAGACCATGTTAGATTCGCCCGCTCTCGACCAACTTGTCTTCCGCCTTCGGGCACAGCTTTTCTTCTTTGAACTCGACCCCCGCTGTCCGTTCCAGCTGATCGATGGTGTATACGAGTGTGTGGGGAGCGCGCTTTGTAGGCTGCGTGCAGGAACACCGGAGTTCGAGACGCTTATGGCACAGCTAGACCATTCATCAGCCAAATTCCTCGTAGGAGATAGTGTAGTGCCGGGCAGCTTCCAGGATCGATCTGCCAGGGTGGAGGACGGCAACTTTTCCAAAGCGCTTACATTTCGTACTTCGAGCCGGTCAGAGCCTCTGAGAATATCACTCCAGGAGAAAGAGACACCTTGCCCAATCAGTGGCGCACCCTTCACCCTTCAATGGCTTATCCAGGCACAGAACCTGGAAGCGCGGTTCGGTACAGCGGATCACCGAAAGAGGGAGTGGCCAAGCGAAAAATCGGAAGAGCGACGGCGAAAACGAAGACGGTTGCGTTAGCCAGCCTTCGGGTCTGACTGCTCCCCCGCGGCCCAACCGGTGGTTTTGGCGCAGTGGGAACAGTAGTATAGGTTGTAGGCTATCCTCACAAGATCGTATTGAGCAGTACCGTCAGCCGAGGTCATCTCGATCCACTTCGCACAGCGAAGGCACCTGATCAGCACAACAGTAGTTCGTATGTGGCAATCCATGCTGTCTCGTGACCTACTGCCTCTGGCTGGTGCGTGTTATCCTCTGATTTGGCGCGTATCAGCCCCCAGTGACTCATATTTGACAGTAGTATAAGGATGTATGTGGCGCTCGCTTTTGGAGCTTCACTAGCGTCAGACGGTAGGCGCCTCTTTCAGCTCTCCCGACTGTCCAAGGTCGAACGCAGAGTATCACTGCCCTTTGCTACATAATAGTCCAGTTGCGGCATTTCCACTTGAGAGAGGGGTGTAATCTCTCGTTTGGTGGCGTCTCTTACCATCCCTAGGACCCGAGAAGCTGTTCAACGGATTCAATTCAACTTTATCGGCTATCCAGAGACTTGTAGGAAGGTTCTTTTGCCACGAATCAATTAGATCACAGGTCTCGGCGCGGACATGGAAATGAGCGAATCACTCGTTTTCGATCTAATCAACAACCTGTCGGAATTGCCAAAGCCGGGAGACGTGGCCGAGACCCTCATCTCATGTCGCACATGTTTTCGCGAGCAAGTCGTCAGCACGCCCGGGTTGCTGAGCGGCAGCACGTTCATCGAATTTGACGCCGCTCTGCTTCAACTACGCGTCGCTGATGGTGGGGAGAAAGATGTCTCTAGGACGGAGCTAGCTTCTGCTCGCGAACCCGAGGTTGTTGATCCTGCTGGCGATGATCCGGTCGAGCCTGTCAACAACTTCTTATTGAATTGCTTGGATGAGGTTGTCATGTGGTTGGTTGACTTTCTGGAGAAGCTGTCGCGAGAGAGAACTCTTGATCGACCTTCTGGCCGATTTGCTGGTGGCAGAGCTGGCTGTTGCCTCCGACTGCGGTCCCGTTGGTCAAACCGAACACTGACGACTTCACGGGCTGCTACCCTGTTAGGTATTGGACCAGCAGAGCAGCATACAGGCGACAGTTGGAGCCACCATTCGCAGCATCTGAATGACACTGCGGAAGTAGTAAGGACTGCAAACGGCGTGTGGTGTATGGTTATTTTTGCTTCGCCATTAGAGACCGAAAGGTGGAGATCATTGGGTGGAGACGGAAGTTTGCGTCTGGAGTTAGGATGTTTGTAGAGACCGTTGAAACAACCCCGAAGCCACAGTCTGTTTGATGCTGAGCCACGTGGCGCAATACAGGATGAGTAGCCACAGGCCTCGGACCCCATGAGCCGAAACGGCTCCCACTAGGCGCACATCCATGTGCGTATTATGTAATCCCCAATCTGCTTACAGAATCCAAAAATGCATCTAACGTTAACGTTAACGCAGCGTTGCCCCGCGCCAAAGTCAACACCAAAGTCAACACCAAAGTCAGCACCAAAGTCAACACTAAAAGCACTAAAATGGCCACCTTCCTAGACGACTGCCTCCCTCCCGAGGGCTTAATACGTGACGGGGCTCCACTTCACCTTCTAGAGCCTCGCCGTATAGAGCCAAGAGCGACGAAAAGCAGTCTCCCAGCCTCAAGTACGAAGCGTGAGCTTAGTGAATTCGAGGTTGTCGAGGCGGTGCAGGCGACGCGAGCTAAGCGGCCAAGTCAGTGTACAGCTTGCGGTGAAATTGGCCATATAAGAACTTCTCGGGCATGCCCAAAGCGTTATTCAGATATCGTATAAATTCCTTAAATTATAACTATTGCTTTTGGTGTTGACTTTGGCGCAGGGCAACGCTGCGTTAGATGCATTTTTGGTTTATGTAAGCAGATTTGGGATTTATGTAAGCAGATTTGGGATTACATAATGCGCACATGAATGTCGGCCGAAACGGGTGGATTATGTAATAGAAATTGTGTCACCATCTCGCACAATGCTGGATGCCTGTCGTCACCACGTCTGACGCCGTTTATGGCGCCAAAAGTATTTATGGGGCTTGACATGTATTCCCCTGTTTCTCTTACGTAGCTCCAATGCAAGGGCTTCGGCGTCAGTGCGTGGGCTGGTCTGAGCGCTCGTACACCTGAAGCCAAATTTGACTTCAACTGTTCGCAGCGCGATGACACCGCGCACCTGCATCTCCGCCAGTTCCGCACTTAATGGATGTGCGACATCACGCAGTTTGAGGCGATCGCCAGACCCCACAGTATTTCGGCAGAAACCCGTGCAGACGAGTTAGGACAGTGGAGGCAAGGTCGTATCCATTCGACCTCCAAAAACGGCTTATACCTACCTAATGATGTTTTTAGCGGGGTTTTCAAGCAAGACAACCTCCAAAAATGGCACCCTGGCAGTGCCCGCCCACCCTTGTGAGACATTATGTTTGATACGTAACCTCCATAAACGGCTCTCGACTTCAAGCTACCCTTGATAGCAAGCCCCACGTTCGCCACTATACCTAAAGCATAGGAGCAGTTTTGGGAGGAAGTTCAACCTCCAAAAATGGCTTCTGGATTAAGGTACCCTTGCCTGACGTCTTAGCGTCTTCTGGTGCATTAGCGCATTCATCCAACCTCCAAAAATGGCTTTTCGATTTAAGGCATCCTTGCACGATGTTTTAGCGTTCTCTAGCGCCGCATTAGTACAAGCTCCTCTGTAAGCTTCTCGCCTGT
>JAQNCM010000424.1 GCA_029237615.1 Mucilaginibacter sp. | reverse complement strand
CCGACCTTCAAAACAGCATGAACGAACTCGCCACCAAACATTATACGAGTTGACTTCCGATTCGTACAATACTTAAAGCTGCCATCGGCCGATCTTTGTTTAAAAATTAAATGAAATGGCAAAGAACGATTTTACCAGCAGCATCTCGGCAAAAATTAGCGCGAGCGAAGTGATAAAAAAGATTAACAATGTAACGGAGTGGTGGGGAATAACCTTTAGTGGAAGTTCCGAAAAGCAAAATGATCAATTTACAGTAAAAATGGGCGGGGATTCCTTCTTTAACTTTACCGTAGCAGAATTAACTCCCGGTAAAAGAATTGTTTGGTTAGTTACCGATTGCAATATGCCCTGGTATTCGGATAAAAAGGAATGGGCTAACACCAAATTGATTTTTGATCTCACTGAAAACAATGGCGTAACGAATCTGAACTTTACACATGAAGGTCTTACACCGGAAGTTGAGTGTTACAAGGACTGTGCACCAGGTTGGACCCATTGGATCAAAACAAGTTTATTTTCCTATTTTACTACAGGAAAAGGCGTTTTCCGTAAGCCATCGATTTAACACTCACAAGACGTTTTCACACATATTGTAAACGACGTTTCAAAGTGGCGGACCAAAGATTTTGAAGGGCAGACATGTTTAGCAGTAATAAACCGCAGGCGCGACCGGCGAAATAGCTGGATATCAAACCAATCTTTTGTAAGTGAAACATCTTGGAGTATGAAACTGATAAAAGGTTAAGCGACCGTCTGGCAGTTAACACTACTGGTTTGGACAGCCGTATTGCCCTTACCTACTGTTTAACATGGAAACCAGGGCATAGACCACCGCCCGCTTTCCTCGTTAAAGGTATTGAAAAGCTACTCAATTATTTATCCCGAATACACCTAAAGCCTACATGTTCCATTCCGCTGTCCTCTGTGCTTTTCATGCGCCGCGCAACGCGATAACCTGAACAATAACTATCATTACACAAAAAAGATCCTCCTCTGATCACTCTTTTTTTTGCATAGGGCTCATCAGGATCATAACTATCACCTGGCCCCCGGGGATTGATAGCTCCGTGCGGTATAGTTTTATAATAATCGCTATGATAATAATCAGCACACCATTCCCAGGCATTACCGGCCATATCATACAATCCGTAACCATTTGGCGCAAAAGATGCAACCGGAGCCAGGCCATAAAACTTATCCCTTAAAGTATTATGATCAGGAAAGTGGCCCTGCCAGGTATTGGCTTTAACTTTACCAACATCTACAGGCTCATCTCCCCAGGGATAAATTTTATTCCGTAGTCCTCCCCGTGCTGCCCACTCCCATTCCGCTTCGGTAGGCAAGCGTTTACCTGCCCATTTACAATAAGCAACAGCGTCAAACCACGAAATATGTACTACCGGGTAGTTTGCTTTCCCCTTTAAGTTACTGCCCGGTCCGTGTGGATGTTTCCAATCCGCGCCTTTTATCCAGGCCCACCACTGACTGTAATCGTTTAGATCAATCTGACGATTAGGCGGAGTAAATACAAGCGAGGCCGCTACTAATACGCTATCATCAGGTTTGGGTGTGCCAAGTGCAACCTGCTTTTTAAGCTCGTTCCAGTCGGGTTTGCGCTCTGCGGTGGTAACATAGCCCGTTGCTTTAACAAATCTGGCAAACTGTGCATTAGTGACTTCAGTTATATCCATCCAAAATCCATTTACCGTAACTTTGTGCTTTGGGTACTCATCAGGCGATGCTTGCTTATTATCCGCACCCATCAAAAATGCGCCCGGTTTTATCCAAACCATCCTGTCATGAGTATGATCATCGCGATTTAACCCGGGCAGTTCGGTAGTTTTGCTATTGAACGATGCGAATCTTTTAGGGATATTCGATTCACAACAAACTGCCTTTTTAACCGGGTAAAGAGATTTTACGGCAATACTTATCGTGGCAGCATTTTTTTTCTTACACGAAATCAGCGCCAATAACCCGATTGCAGATAACAATAAATAAAATTTCATCTTATACTTCATAAATACTAACATAATTACTGGCTTATTTTAATATCAACAGCCGTTTTTGGTTTGATGAGGTTAAAATCCAAAACCACACTGTTTTCATTTACCCACTTTAAATATTCAAGCGAAAGCTTACTAACCACATCCGTTTTTTTTGTGGAAAGGTTATTTGTTTCACCGCGATCATTGTCAATATCATACAATTCCCATTGATTGCCGGGAAAGTAGGAAACTAGTTTCCATTTACCATCACGTATAGCCCTGTTACCCCATAACTCCCAAAAAAGCGGCTTATCCCGTTGTATAGGTTCGCCCTTGAAAAACAAACCGGTCAGGCTTTTTCCAATTAGTGGATTGATCTTGTGTCCGTTGAATACGGCCGGATACTTTGCTCCGGCCAGATCATAAAATGTTGGCGCCAGATCAATCAGGTGAGCGGTACCTTTTTCGATAGTATTTGCTTTTATTTTAACGGGGAACCAGGCAATAAGCGGCGAGCTCATGCCACCTTCGTAGAGCGCTCCTTTAAAAGACCGCAGCGGCGAATTGGAAACAAATGACCAGTTTTTGCCTTGTGATTCGAACGAACCGGATGTACCTACCGGCCCCAAATTACGTGCGGCATGTACCCTTCCGTGGGCCACGTCCTCGGCAGGAGCCCCATTATCAGAGATAAAAACGATCAGCGTATTATCATCCTTCTTCAGCTCCTTTAATTTAGCCAAAACTTTCCCCACATTCTGATCCATGCGGTCAACCATGGCGGCATAAACTTCCATTTTTGCTTTCCACAACTGCTGTTCATCGTATGTCAGGTTATCCCAATTTGTTACATCGGCATCTCTGCGTGCAACAACCTGTGATGAATCCCTGACACCTAATTTAACCTGTTTTGCCAAACGTTCTTTCTGCAAGGAATCCCAGCCGATATTGTACCGGCCTTTGTATTTGGCAATATCTTCTGGCAGTGCCTGTAACGGCCAATGCGGTGCATTAAAGGTAAGATAAAGGAAGAACGGTTTATTGGTTTGGTTTTGATCATCTAAAAACTTTACCGCATGATCGCCGATCTCATCAGTTATGTAATAACTATCGTCTGGTTTGTGCCAGCGTTTGTTGTTTTCCTCGATGATCACTGGGTATTTGTTACCGGCCAAAGGCATATAATTCGTATTAAAGTAATTGGCAGCACCGCCAATTATGCCAAAAAACTTTTCAAATCCCCGCTGATTCGGCCATGCCAGACTATCATTGCCTACATGCCATTTACCTGACATTAGGGTACTATAACCTCCTTGTTTTAATACCTCAGCAAGTGTGACTGATTCTTTATTCAGATACCCTTGGTAGGCTGGCAAACCCAGATTTACGTCAAAATAACCGATACCGGCTTTGTGCTGATCTTGCCCGGTTAAAATGGAGGCGCGCGTTGGTGCACAAATTGCGTTATTATAAAACTCCTTTAACCGCAATCCTTCTGATGCCAGTTTATCGAGGTTTGGTGTATGAATTTCAGACCCATATGAGCCGAGGTCTGCGTAGCC
>JAQNCM010000418.1 GCA_029237615.1 Mucilaginibacter sp. | reverse complement strand
GTCCGTTAACTGAAGCTTTATTAATGGCAAATTTGGCTGTTAGAGGTCATGAGCTTAAAGGTGGACACATCAAAATGGTTTGGGATAACGACAACATGCGGATAACCAACTTTGATGCTGTTAATCAATACGTAAAACGGCAGTACAGGGAAGGCTGGACGGTATAAGTAAGTTTGAATTATTGAATGATTGAATTTTGTGCGATATTTATTCAGAATTCAGTAAATCAATAATTCGGTAATTCAATAATTAAATTAACTAACTCAATAATTCAAAATAAATGAATAGAAGAGACGCCATAAGTAGGGTTGCCCTGATAATGGGAGGTGCTGTAATAGGTGCCGAATTTTTTATCTCGGGATGTAAATCAACCACTACAAAAGTAGATGACCTGTTCAATACAGAGCATGTTGCTTTTTTAAATGAAGTTGCAGATACCATTTTGCCAACAACCAGTTCGCCGGGTGCAAAAGCTGCCAACGTAGGTCAATTTATGGCCGTAATGGTGCGTGATTGCTACACGCCGGAAAATCAGAAAATATTTTTGGATGGCCTGTCAAAAGTGGATGATGCAAGTCAGAAACAGTACAGCAAAAAGTTTTTAGACCTGGATTCAAAACAGCGTACAGATTTGCTTGTTGCATTGGATAAGGAACAAAAGGATTATTCTGCTGACCGCAACAAAAAGCTGGATGCAGATAAGATCGGGCACAAAGACAATCCTAAATATAAAGCGCCTGAAATTCCGAACCATTATTTCAGGATGATAAAAGAGCTTACCCTGCTGGGCTATTTCACATCAGAAATAGGTGCAACAAAGGCTTTACGTTATGTAGCTGTGCCGGGACGTTATGACGGCTGTGTACCCTACAAAAAAGGGGATAAGGCCTGGGCGACCTGATAAGTTTAATTTGAAGATATGTTATTTGAAGATTTGAAATGTTAAGAGACTGTTTAAATTTTATTAAATATCGTTTTTATTTTAACACAAAACAACCCGTCTTTGCGAGGTACTAAGCAATCCCCTAATTGCAGAGCCGCTCTGTAGGTAGAGGATTGCCGCGCTATCGCTTGCAAGGACGTTATTTTTTATCATTTTTAAACAGTCTCTAAGAATGTTCAAAAAAATATTTTCAAATTAGCACATCGTCAAATTTTCAAATTACTTTATAAACTTTAAATACATACTATGGCTCACAGAAAACTCCGCATGGGAATGATTGGCGGAGGGAAAGACGCTTTTATAGGGGCAATACACCGTATTGCTGCCAACATGGACGGCTTGATTGAATTGGTTTGCGGTGCACTAAGCCTGCACAAGGACCTCGCAATTGAAAGCGGTCACATGCTTTTTTTACCTGAAGACAGAATTTATACCAATTATGAAGACATGATAAAGGCAGAAGCTCAGCTTTCTGCCGATAAACGCATGGACTTTGTAACCATTGTTACCCCAAATTTCGCCCACTTTGCACCGGCAATGCTGGCGCTCGAAAACGGGTTTAATGTGGTAATAGAAAAACCGATAACTTTTACATTGGATGAAGCCAGGCAGCTGAAAAAGAAACTGGATGAAACCGGCCTGATGTTATTATTAACACACACTTATTCGGGGTACCCGATGGTTAAGGAAGCAAGGCAACTGGTTAAAAAGGGTGCATTCGGTAAGATCAGGAAAATTTATGCCGAGTATACGCAGGGCTGGTTAAGCAAATTATCAGAACGGGAAGGGAATGCCCAGGCCGCCTGGCGCACAGACCCTTCAAAATCAGGTAAAAGCGGTTGCATGGGCGACATTGGCACACACGCGGCTCATTTGGCTGAGTATATTTCGGGGTTAAAAATTACCCAGTTATGTGCATCCCTAAATACGGTTGTTGAAGGCCGGATGCTGGATGATGACGGTGCAATACTGTTGCGTTTTGAAGATATGGCAACCGGTACACTTGCTGCCTCACAGGTTGCTGCGGGGGAGGAAAATGCACTGAGAATACGTATTTATGGCGAAAACGGCGGTCTTGAATGGGCGCAGCAGGAACCGAATACCCTCACCCTTAAATGGCTGGATAAACCTGCGCAAACTTTGCGCGCGGGAGGAAACTATGGCGACCGTGAATCTATCTATGCAACACATAATACACGTACACCAGGCGGGCATCCGGAAGGATACCTGGAAGCCTTCGGTAATTTGTACCGCAATTTTGCGCTGACATTGCTTGCAAAAATAAATGACGAAGAACCGCACGCCGAATGGCTTGATTTCCCGGGTATTGAAGACGGGATTAGGGGAATGGCATTTATTGAAAATGTGGTAGCTTCGAATATGAGCAATGAAAAGTGGACAGATTATGTTGTTTGATGTGCAGATGTGCAAATGTGCGAATATGCAAATGAGTTGATTTGCAGATGTGATAATGTAATTTCATGGCTTTGGGATGTAATTATTTACCGATGATCCAATGACCAATGACTAATGACCAAATGAATGACTACAATTAAAGGACCTGCAATATTTATAGCACAATTTATAGGCGATGAGGCGCCATTTAACAGCCTGGAATCTATTTGTACCTGGGCTAAAAACCTCGGATATAAGGGTGTACAACTACCCACATTAGATGCCCGCTTTATTGACCTGCAAAAAGCTGCTGAAAGCAAAACTTATGCGGACGAATTAAAAGGCCGGGTAAATGCCTGCGGTTTGGAAATAACAGAACTATCTACCCATTTGCAAGGTCAGCTGGTTGCCGTAAACCCGGTTTACGATCAGCTTTTTGATGGCTTCGCACCGGAAGCTTATCGTAATAATCCGAAGGCGAGACAGGAATGGGCGGTGCAGCAATTGAAATATGCTGCAAAGGCGTCACAAAACCTGGGATTAAGCGCATCCGTTACTTTTAGCGGTGCATTGCTTTGGCCTATGGTTTATCCGTGGCCGCAGCGCCCGGCCGGTATTGTAGATACCGCTTTTGAGGAGCTGGCAAAACGATGGACCCCTATTTTAAATATATACGATGAATGCGGTATTGATCTTTGTTACGAAATACATCCCGGCGAAGATCTGCATGACGGCATTTCCTATGAAATGTTTTTAGATAAAGTAAACCAGCATCAACGTGCGTGTTTATTGTATGATCCTTCGCATTTTGTATTACAATGCCTTAATTACCTGGAATACATTGATAACTACCATGAACGTATTAAGATGTTCCATGTAAAGGATGCCGAATTTAATCCTACCGGTAAGCAAGGAGTTTATGGCGGTTACCAGAACTGGATCGACCGTGCAGGCCGTTTCCGTTCATTGGGTGACGGTCAGGTTGATTTTAAAGGTATTTTTAGTAAACTTACACAATATGACTACCCAGGATGGGCTGTGCTGGAATGGGAATGTGCACTAAAGCACCCGGAAGATGGCGCGCGTGAAGGAGCGGAGTTTATTAAAAACCATATAATAAGAGTTACAGAAAAGGCTTTTGATGATTTTGCAGCATCCGGATCGGATGATGCTTTTAACAGAAAAACCCTTGGGATAGCTTAATAGCTCCCGGCATCAAACAATATTAAATTAATCAGATTATTAAATCAGTCTTTAACATCAAATCCAAATGAAAAAAGTTTTTTTAATCCTTTCTATATGTGCAGTGATATCCGCCTGCGGCGGCAATTCCAAAACCGGAAGTGCAGATAGTGCATCTGCTTCAAACCAAACGGCTAAAGAGCAAGAATCCAGCGTTGATACCAATGCCAACAAAACCGGTACAGAAAGCTCTACAGCCTCAATTGCACCAGGTGCTAAGCTGATAGCCGGATCCGATTGTAACACCTGCCACAAAGTGGATACCAAGGTAGTTGGCCCTGCTTTTAAAGATGTTGCAGCCAAATATCCTGCGACAGAGGCAAACATTGATACTTTAGCA
>JAQNCM010000416.1 GCA_029237615.1 Mucilaginibacter sp. | reverse complement strand
ATAGACTAAAAAAAACAACCATGGATTATTATAAAACAGCGTTTGTTTCGTAAAGAGCTTGTTACTTAGTTCTCCCGTTCCAATCCTGACATAAAAAAGTCCCGGGCTCAGCACCGGGACGCTTTATTATTCTTAATAAAAGTTTTATTTATACTATTCCGTTGCCTCTCAATTAAAGCAGTTTAAAACCAACACTCAATGCCCAAAGGTGGGGTTGCTGGTTATAATTTTGGTTAATATTGCTAAACATACCCTGGTAACGTAAATCAACCGTAATGGCACTTATATCAACCCCAACACCGGCCTGGTAGCCTATATTATTGTTTTTATAATGACCAAAATTGTTATAAGCGTTTGTAAGGGCCTGCGGAAAGGTCTCATCAGTACTTAAATTACCGATGTATTCGGGACCGGCCATAATCCTGAAATTTAAATTTTTGGGGCCAAAACGTGCACCTAATAACACCGGAATGTTTAAATTAGTGAATTTCACCTTCCCGCTGTAGGAATTGTCGTTTGATTCAAATTTCCCACCAGAACTGCTTAAATAAACTTCGGGTTGCAGGTAAATGTTACCTCCCAGCCGGGCAAATACACCAACCTGATAACCTGCCACACTTGAACTTTTCAGATTATCGGTATTAATTGTGGAATAGTTGACCCCTCCTTTAATACCTAAATTAAATTGTGCTTTTGCGCTGATGCTTACAGCTATCAGTAATGCTGCACTTAATAGATACTTTTTCATAGTTTTTAGATTTAAAATTAAAGAACGAATAAATTGATTAAACGACTTACAATCCACTAACAATAGCCTTGCCAAATTTTATTCAGCCGCGAAAATATAGCTTCCCTACTGTCTCCTTAATTTTATATTTTTGTGGAAAATAAATTATATTATGGCAGAGATCCGTATTACTAACAAAGAGTGGGAACGCGTAAAAATTAAAGTACAAAGAAAATATAACCACCTTACAGAAGACCAATTGCAATATAACGAAGGCGATGAAGAAAGCCTGATAAGCAGGTTGATGGAATTGGTTAAACGAGACAGAAATTATATACTATTTACCCTGAAAAAGGCGTTGGTAAATATGGACAATAATCGCTTGTAGATCAATCAGATTAAAAAAACAAAACACTTTTTTGTAGATTTATATTTTTATAAAGGTTAAAGGATGAATAAGGGTAAAGTGTTAGTTATGAAATATAAAAAAAGGTTTTTTATTGGCGGTGCATTAGTGCTGGCTTTGGGTACCTGGGGCTTTAAGGACGACTTGTTCCAGATATCAAAAAACCTGGATGTGTTTGCATCTGTTTACAAAGAGGTTAATATAAATTATGTTGACGACGTAAACCCGGCTAAAATGGTAAAGACCGGTGTTGATGCAATGCTGGACGGCCTTGACCCTTATACAGAATTTGTACCCGAATCAGAAATTGAAGAATATAAGCTACACTATGTTAGTACACAATACGGAGGTATAGGCGCCGGAATTTTTTTACGGAACAATAAAGTATACGTTTCAGATGTATTTGCAGGGTTCCCTGCACAGAAGGCTGATATACGTCCCGGTGACCAACTGGTTAAAATAAATGACATTGACCTTACCGGTAAAGATAACGACCAGGTTGGCCTTCTGCTTAAAGGATCAAAGGGCGCTTCTATAAAACTGTTGATTAAACGCGAAGTTACCGGCCAGACAGTTGAAAAAACACTGATACGCGACGAGATCAAACAACCTAATGTATCTTATTACGGGATGGTTGATGGTAATATGGGTTATATAAAACTCGATAAGTTTCTTGAAAACTCATCAGATGAAGTTACCAATGCCCTGGTATCGTTAAAAAAGAACAATCCTAACGGAATCATCCTTGATCTGCGCTCCAACGGCGGGGGCATTTTACAGGAGGCCGTAAAAATTGTAAATCTTTTTGTAACTAAGGATGTACAGGTTGTATCGCAACGCGGCAAAATAGCTGAAAAAAACTTTACCTATAACACTGTGAGCACACCACTTGAACCAAATTTGCCTTTAGTAGTATTGGTTAACGGTCATTCTGCATCAGCATCAGAAATTGTAGCAGGCGCATTACAGGACCTTGACCGTGCTATTATAATAGGACAGCGCAGTTATGGCAAGGGCCTGGTACAACAAACATTTAACCTGCCTTATAATAGCCTGGTTAAAATCACTATTGCCAAGTATTTTATTCCTTCGGGACGGTGTATACAGGAAATTGATTATACCCACCGCCGGGACGACGGCAGCGTAGTAAAAGTTGCCGATTCCCTAATCCATGAGTTTAAAACAAAGGATGGCCGTTCGGTTTATGATGGCAGCGGAATTTATCCTGACATTTTTATTAAAAAAGAACATTTTGCCAATGTAACCCAGGCACTGGTAGGTAAATTACTGGTCTTTGATTACGCCACCCATTACCGCGAGGCCCATTCAACGCTGGATGACATACGCAAGTTCTCGCTATCTGATGGCGATTACGCTGATTTTTTGAAATTCATTTCCGATAAAAGCTACAGTTACAATACTGAATCTGAAAAATTACTGACCAATTTAAAAGCTGTTGCCACCAAAGAAAAGCAGTTTGACGAAATACAAAAGGAATACGATGCTTTAAAGGCCAGGATGGACGCCAGTAAAAAGAATGACCTGCAGTTGCATAAGGATGAAATTAAACAGGTGTTGGAAAATGAAATAGCATCGCGTTATTATTTTGACAAGGGCCGGTTTGAAACCAATTTTAAATATGATAAGGAACTTGCCCAGGCTGTAAAAGTTATGAAGGATAAAAACCAGGTAGCGTCTGTACTTAAAGGCGAAGGCTCTTATAAGGTGATTGGCAAACCTGTACTGGCCGCAATAGCTTCTAAAAAGGATTTACAGGACAAAGACGACCAATAGTCTTTTCTTTAGCGCCTGTAAAGAATTAAATCTCGAAATTTTTTATATCGTCATTTAGTTATTCCTGCTCATTCTGAGGCAGTTTATCTCTGTAAAACATTTCAAATATTTTAATAAATATTAAATAAGTCAATCAACCTTAAACTATTTCTATTAATAATTGTCTATTTATCAAACAACCGTTAATTTTTATGAAAAAGATCCTTTTATCTGCAGTTATTTTAACTAGCAGCTTATTTATTCAAATAGCAAAAGCACAGGTACATGTAAGCGTGGGCTTCAATATTGGAAGCCAGCCTGATTGGGGGCCGGTTGGTTATACCCGTGCAGAATATTATTATATGCCTGACATTGATGCCTATTATGACGTTCCAAACCATCAATATATTTATTATGACAATTATAGCTGGGTACGTGTCCGCGCATTGCCGCCACGTTATCATTTCGATCGTTACCGCACCTATAAAGTTGTAGTGAACCAACGTAATCCATGGGAACGCGACGATCAGATGAGACAGCGGTATGCAGGGTATCGCGGCCGTTATGATCAACCTGTTATTCGTGATAGTCGCGATGAAAGGTATCGTAACCATTGGCATGAAGATAATGGCAATCACAATGGCCAGCGCAATGACCAGGGCCGCGGTAATGGCGACCAGGGCCGTGGAGACCAGGGTCGTGGGCATGGTGATCAGGGTCACGGTGATCAGGGTCGTGGGCATGGTGATCAAGGTCATGGAGATCACGGCGGTCATGGAGATCATTAATATTATTTAATATTAAATAATATTTCTTAAAAAGATTAAACAAATAGCCCCGGCATTCCGGGGCTATTTGTTTAATCTTTAATGCTGTTTCAGAGCATGGCTTATAGCCTTTCCCCAATAGTTCCCCAATACAGCAGCTCCTTTTTTATTGGGGTGAAGGTAAAAAGTCCCCCGGTGACCCTGCTCCGCATTTAAATCAGTTAAATAATGCTCCCTAAAATAGTTAAAAGCTTTTTTATCCCCGGTAAATACTTCCCTTGGATAGGTTACGGAGTAATCAGCTACTAATCCATCTATCTGGGCCGCGTAACTTTGTAGCCGTAATAATCCTTCTTCAAGGTACCTGGCGCCGTTATAGGTATTCGGACTGTACCATATCGGGTGCTGAAATACGATGATACAATCTGGAAATTCTTTTAACAGGCTATCTGCAATAACTTTTAAGTTTTGCTTGTAACACTCCGATGATACCGGCGCGCCATTGGGTCCTTCTATAGCGCTGTCATTGGTACCAAGCTTAATCGAAAATACAAGCAGCCCCTGTTTATCAATAAACGCATGAGCAGCGGCTTCTACTTTGTTAAAAGCAGTCGCTGTTGACGGTAAAAAATCAACCGTAGTAAAACCACTATAGCCCTGGTTTGAATATTGAACTGTGCCAATATTTGCCTGTTTCCTTAAATATTCGCATGCTATAACCGGCGGTGCATCGGTTTGGGGATTATTCAATCCCGCACCTTGTGTAATGCTGTTACCAATAAAGACAATATTAAGATTTTGCTTTTGCGCGAAAAGACAGTTGCTGCTTAAAAGTAAAACAACAATTACCATTATGTGGAATGCCCTGAATTTTATCATTATTATTTACCTTTCGCCTTTAACCTTTTAAAAAGTTATTCCCATATTCCAAAACATAAACGCCCATTTATCTACCTGGCCGCTTATTACCTGTTCAGTACTTTGCCCTGCACCATGCCCGGCTTTGGTTTCAATCCTTATCAGCACCGGGGCAGGGCCTTGCTGGTATTCCTGCAAACGGGCGGCAAATTTAAACGAATGGGCGGGTACCACCCTGTCATCATGATCGGCAGTGGTAACCATTGTGGCAGGGTAGTTATTGGGCTTTAAAGCATGGAACGGCGAATATTTATATAAGTATTCAAACATAGACTGCGATTCTTCGGCAGTGCCGTAGTCATAGCTCCATCCGGCGCCTGCTGTAAAATGGTTATAACGCAGCATATCCATTACCCCAACAGCCGGGAGTGCAACTCTGCATAAGTCAGGACGCTGGGTCATGGTAGCGCCAATAAGCAAACCACCATTTGATCCGCCCGAAACAGCGAGGTAGTCGTGCGACGTATATTTATGTTTGATCAGGTACTCGGCAGCTGCAATAAAGTCGTCAAACACATTTTGTTTTTTCATTTTAATGCCTGCCTTATGCCATTTTTCGCCATACTCTCCTCCCCCACGCAGGTTAGGCACTGCATAAATGCCGCCATGCTCCAGCAGTATGATATTACTGGTGCTAAACGCCGGGGTAAGACTAATGTTAAACCCGCCATAAGCATACAACAGCGTAGGGTTTTTGCCATTCAATACCGTTCCTTTTTTATAGGTGATGATCATCGGTATCTTGGTACCGTCTTTAGACGCATAAAATACCTGTTTGCTTTCGTACAGATCCGGGTTAAACTGTACACCCGATTTTTTATACACGGCAGATACGCCGGTTGCAATATCCAGCTTAAAAATAGTAGGCGGATAAACGTAATTAGTAAACGTATAATAGGTTTCCTTTTCTTCTTTTTTTGTGCCAAAGCCAGATGCTGTTCCCAAAGCCGGAAGGGTAATGGTACGCTCCAGTTTACCATCCATATTATATTGAAGCACTATGGACGTAGCATCTTTAAGATATTCGGCAAATATTTTACCGCCGCCGGTTGATGCGGTAAGCACGTTAGAAGTGGCTGGTATGAGGTCCTTCCAGTTAATAGGCTTGGGATTTGAGGCATCAACCGTAACTATTTTTAAATTAGTTGCATACAGGTTGGTTAAAATATACAGCTTGCTGCCCACATTATCCAGTACATGGTGTTCGTTGTCGAAATTATCAACCACCTGCACTATTTTGCTGTTTGGCTGGCTAAGATCCCGGATATAAAGCTCGTTGCCGGTAGTAGTGTTAGCAGCCGATATTACCAGGAAACGCTGGTCTTCGGTTAAATAAGCGCCAATATACCGGCGTTTTGTTTCTTCGCCGCCGAAGATCAGCTTATCGGTACTTTGCGGCGTACCCAACTGGTGATAAAACAACTTGTGGTACTGCGTCATCCCGGATAGTTGCGAACCGGTTTTCGGCTTATCATAGCTGCTGTAATAAAAACCTTCATTGCCTTGCCATGCTATACCGCTAAATTTAACATCAATAAGCGTATCGCCCACAATGCTTTTATCGGTTGTTTTTATCACAATAACTTTACGCCAGTCGCTGCCGCCTTCTGACAACAGGTATGCCGCCATGGAGCCGTCCTTAGTAAAGTCAATCCCCTGCATGGAGGTAGTTCCATCGGTTGAGAATTTATTAGGATCCAGGAATATTTCCGGCACGCCATTGCCCACCTGCCGCCACAAAACCGACTGGCTCTGTAAGCCGTCGTTCTTGTAAAAATAAGTGTATTTGCCTTCTTTAAACGGGGCACTGTACTTCTCGTAGTTCCACAATTGCTGTAGGCGCTTGTGCAGCGCATCGCGGTAAGGGATCTGGGAAAGATACTCCTTCGTTACCTTGTTTTCCTCCTTTACCCATGCTTTGGTGTCTGCTGCGCGGTCATCTTCCAGCCAGCGGTAAGGATCAGGCACAGCGGTGCCGAAATAAGTATTTATGGTGTCAACCTTTTTAGTAGTGGGGTAAGTTATTTTTTTCGTAGTCATTTGTTGAGCACAGGCTAAGCTGCAAATTAAAACAGCTGCGGATAAACAGATAATAGTTTTCATTGCATTGATGTGGTGAATTGCTAATATAGTTGTTTTGAGCTTAAAGCGGAAAGACTAAAGCAGAAAGGGAAGGGAATGGTGAAAGGGAAACCCTTACCGCAATGACGGCTTGAATATTATTGATTACTGGCCTTACTTCGCCAAATAATACTTCTCCCAAAAATCACTGGATTTAAAAAGCTCGCTATTGCCGGCTTCGCCACCTGGATTGGCATGGTTGGCACCACCGCCGCCCTGGCCGCCATGGCCCCCGCGACCGCCGCCCATACCGCCACCACCGCCTCTGCCGCCGCGACCGCCGCCGCCTTCATGCTGTTCTCCTTCGACAGGTGCTTTGTGCTGAAAACCGTTTATTTTAAAATTGAATGCCCACTCGTTTTTGTTGAGATCGGAATGAAAAAAGGATAAAGGGATAGCCGCTTCGCAAACCAGGTAGCCATTGCTATCATAGTTCACCCCTGTTTGAAAGCCGTAGGTGTTGGACGTGGTGATCATGTCGCTCTCGATATCTTTAAAGCCCGTAACTTTTATACCTCTCAAGGTAGTTATCCGCTGTCGCATCAGCTCTTCACGGTCCTCCTTGGTAACTTCGCCGCCGCCGTTATCTGCATGCGGATCGGCTATAGGAGAGCTGCCCTGTACGTTTAGCGGGAACGTGATGCTGTAGGTTTCTTTCTTTTTGCCTTTCGGATCAATGCCGAATGTTACTCCGGCTCTTAATACTTTGGTTTGATCCAGCCGGTCCTTTATACGGATAGCCAGATAAAGCGTGTCTTTCGTGTTGGCAATGGAATAATTGACCCTGTTTTCGGGATTGTAATAACGCAAACTGTCTCCCCATTCTTTGCTGTCACCGTCGATGGTAATGTGTGGGGGTGGCGCCTCTAAGGTGCCGATTGTGTTTTTGCCCGACTGGGCATTACAGAAACCAATTGCCGAAAGCTGCAATGCAGCAGTAATTAAAAAGCAGGGGAAGGAAACTTTCATTTTGTGATAACCTATTATAAGGATGAATTAAAAAATTAAAATGCCGTACAGTTACTTACGATGGTGATTGAACACAATTTTGAAGGTTTTATTGTAGTTTTTCAGTATTTTTGTAGCTACTTATGTCGACTGAAGTACAGGAAGAAACACTAACCCTTGAAGAGATACTGGCAAGCGTTAAAGAAATGCACCGCCTTATTTTATGGAACGATGATTTTAACACGTTCGACCATGTGATTTATTGCATGATGAAGTACCTGGACTATTCCGAATCGCAAGCCGAAAAAATAGCATGGAAAGTGCACAACGAAGGAAAATGCGCTATACTTGAAGGCTCATTTACTGAAGTTGAGGTATACCGCAAAATCCTTCAGCAGGAAGGCTTGACAGTGAGTGTGGAGTAGTTTTTTAAGTCTTAAGTCAAAAACTTTAATGGACTTCCAATCTTCAAACTCACGTCTACAAATAAAAAGCCGCAAGCCAGGCAATCCCAACTTACGGCTTTCGGATTTAAAACTTAAAACTTTATAATTTTAAACTATATAATTCCATCCGTGGGTATCTGCCACATCGCCATATTTAATGGCATCCAGCTCTTTCAAAATTTTCTGTGAGAATTCGCGGGTTTTGGGATCGCTTAAAAAATACTCTTCCCCATCAAAACTTATCGAACCAACCGGCGCAATAGTAGCGGCAGTTCCTGCACCAAATACATCTTCAAGCTTGCCATTTTTGGCACCCTCGATAATTTCGGCAACAGACACACGACGCTCCTCTACCGGTATACCCCATTCGCGCGCCATGGTTAATACTGTATCACGGGTAACACCATCCAAAATAGTATCCCGGGTTGAAGGGGTTATCAGTTTGCCATCCAGCATAAAAATTACGTTGGCAGCGCCCATTTCTTCAATATATTTATGCTCTTTGGCGTCGGTCCATATCAGCTGGTCAAAACCTTCTTCGGTTGCTTTACGGGCCGGCAGCATACTGCCACCATAATTGCCGGCAGATTTTGCGTAACCCATACCACCTTCGGCAGACCGTGTATAATAGGTTTCTATTTTAACCCTTAGGGTTTTTGAAAAGTACGGTCCGGTGGGGCCTAATAAAACCATATATTTATAGGTGGTTGATGGCGCAACACCCAAAAAAGCATCGGTAGCAAACATAAACGGCCTGATATACATGGAGTGGTTTGCTTTTGCAGGCACCCAATCGCGGTCAATATCCACCACTGCGGCAATGCTCTGCACAAAAATTTCTTCGGGCAATGCGGGCATACACAAACGCTCGGCCGATTTATTAAAACGGATGGCATTTTTGTCGGGACGGAAAACGGATACCTGACCGTCGGCATGTTTGTAGGCTTTTAAACCCTCAAAAAAAGCCTGGCCGTAGTGCAACGCAGAAATAGCAGGGCTTAGTCCAATTTCACCATAAGGAACAATTTGGAAATTTTTCCATTCGCCATCGGCATAATCCGCCACAAACATGTGGTCAGAAAACGTTTTACCGAATGGTAAGTCATTAAAATCAGTTTCCGGTAAACGGGATTGATTAGTTTTGGTGATCTTGATGTCCAGCGTCTCAGTCATGGCCTTTATATTATATTCAGAAAATGGCAAATTAGCAAATTTGTGTGATAGTTCATAGTTGAATTACTAAACGTATAAAAATTTACACTTTACCATTAAAAATTAAACCTAATAAGATGCGCAATACGTATAAGTGAAAATAAGTACGCGGCATCGGTGTTGTTGATGTTGAAGCCATGCTAAAGGGGCGGATGCTCGATAAAAAAGCAATTATAAATACCGACTTTGAAATTGGTTAAGCACGGGAAAAACATGTTTAAGCCCAATGGAATTTTCCACAGCGGATCTGACAGTAAAGGTGTTGGCCTGTTTATGACCAAAACTCAAATTGAAACTTTCGGTGGGAACATATCAGTTAAAAGCGAACCCAACATCGGTACCACATTTACCATTGTGTTTTAAGAAGAAGCGATGCTAAATAAAAAAGGCATGATCCTAAACCATGCCTTTAAAATATTTACGACTTAAGACTTTAAACTCAAGACTTAGTAACGGTAATATTCCGGTTTAAACGGACCTTCAACCGGTACGCCAATATAATCAGCCTGATCCTTGTCTAAAACTTCCAGTTCAACACCTATTTTTTCAAGGTGTAAACGGGCTACTTTTTCGTCAAGGTGTTTAGGCAGGGTATAAACCTGGTTTTCATATTGGTCACCGTTGTTCCAAAGCTCCAGTTGAGCCAGTGTTTGGTTAGTGAACGAGTTGCTCATTACAAAGCTTGGATGACCTGTAGCGCAACCTAAGTTTACCAAACGGCCTTCTGCTAAAACAATCAAATCCTTACCGTCAATGGTATATTTATCAACCTGTGGTTTAATCTCAATTTTAGTATTACCATAAGCACCATTTAACCAGGCCATGTCAATTTCGTTGTCAAAGTGGCCGATGTTACAAACAATAGCTTTATCCTTTAATGCACGGAAGTGCTCTTCGCGAACAATATTCTTATTGCCGGTAGCGGTAACTACAATGTCAGCTTCAGTTATAGCGGTTGAAAGTTTTTTTACTTCAAAGCCTTCCATTGCGGCCTGCAAAGCACAGATAGGATCAATTTCAGTTACAATAACACGTACACCCGCATTACGTAATGAATCGGCCGAGCCTTTACCTACGTCACCATAACCGCAAACAACTGCCACTTTACCGGCCATCATTACATCTGTAGCACGACGAATCGCATCAACCAGGGATTCACGGCAACCGTATTTGTTATCAAATTTTGATTTGGTAACAGAATCATTCACATTAATGGCAGGCATTGGCAGGGTACCCGCTTTAACACGCTCATATAAACGGTGCACACCGGTAGTGGTTTCTTCTGATAAGCCCTTAATGTTGGGAATAAGCTCCGGATATTTATCAAGTACCATATTGGTTAAATCGCCGCCGTCATCCAGTATCATATTCAATGGCTTGCGTTCTTCACCAAAAAATAATGTTTGCTCAATACACCAGTCAAATTCTTCAGCATTCATACCTTTCCAGGCATAAACGGAAACGCCTGCGGCAGCAATGGCAGCAGCAGCATGATCCTGGGTTGAAAAAATATTACATGATGACCAGGTCACTTCTGCGCCAAGCTCAATTAATGTCTCTATTAAAACAGCAGTTTGGATGGTCATATGAAGGCAACCTGCAATGCGGGCTCCCTTTAACGCTTTTGACGGGCCATACTCTTTCCGTAAAGCCATCAGGCCAGGCATTTCAGCTTCGGCTAATTCTATTTCCTTGCGGCCCCACTGAGCCAGTGAAAAGTCTTTGACTTTGTATTTAACGTACGAGGTTTCTACTGATGACATTTTTTTCAATTTTCTACAAATTTAAGTTATAATAATATTAAAAAGAAATATTAGTCGTAGAGGTTGTATATAATTAATTGAAAAGCAGCTTACAAAGCATTGTTTACCCTTATCTTTAATCTGTTTCAATAATCCATTGTCTTAACTTAAAGTTTTATTATTTTTGACGCATAAAATTAAAAACATGGATTTTCCATCAGGATTAAAATACACCAAAGACCACGAGTGGATAAAAGTTGACGGCAACGAAGCTTATGTAGGAATAACTGAGTTTGCGCAGCGCGAATTAGGTGATATTGTTTATATCGATATCAACTCATTAGGAAAAGAAGTTGCCAAAGATGAAGTTTTCGGTACGGTTGAAGCGGTTAAAACCGTTTCTGATCTTTTTATGCCGGTTACCGGAACAGTTACTGAAATTAATCCGGCTCTTGATAAGCAACCAGAACTGGTTAATTCTGATCCCTATGGCGAAGGCTGGATGGTAAAAATCAGCCTAAGTGATCCTGCTGCGGTAGACGGTTTACTAACTGCCGAAAGTTATCAATCGTTAACAGGCGCTTAGTGAAACCCATTTTAAAATATTACGGGCCTGCTATTTTGTGGGCCTTATTTATTTTATTAATGTGCACCGTCAAATTAGGAAAAGCGACTGAGTTACCGATGTTTTTTCCGGGATTTGACAAACTGGTTCATTGTGGTTTCTTCTTTGTAATGGTTGTTTTTTACTGTAATGGCTTAATCAGGCAACATTACAGGAAAACTTTATCGTATAAGCGTATACTGATGGTTACAGTAGCTGCCATTTTGTATGGTGGCTTAATTGAACTATTACAATTATTTATTTTTACCTGGAGAAGCGGGGAATGGAACGATCTGTTTGCCGACGCGTTAGGTGCATCAATGGGCGCATTTAGTTTAATAATAACGGTTAACTCAATTAATTATGCTAAAAAATAAATGGGTTTTATTTGGATTAACGGTATTAGTCTCGCTTTCGTCATGCGGTATTTTTCATAAAAGTTGCAACTGCCCTCATTTCGGAGTAATCAAAACCAGCTTTCAGAACAGAAATGTCTCCTGAAAATAGAAATGACAAAGATTCCACATATTAAACGTTAACCTTATTTGGATTTAATTTAAATAAGCTTTACATTTGACCAAGTTTTAAACGATATGAAGCTGTCACAACTTGAAGTAGGCGAAATTGGTATAGTAAAGGAATTTACCGACCTCGAAATGTCGGTAAAATTAATGGAAATGGGATGTTTACCGGGCGAAACAATCAAAGTTTCGCGTATAGCACCCATGGGCGATCCAATTGCCGTAACCGTGTCAGGCTACCAGCTAAGCTTAAGAAAGTTTGAAGCATCTACAATTATTTTGCAGTAGTTTTTTATCCATTGAAAGCTGATATAAGAGTTGCGCTTGTAGGAAATCCTAATACCGGTAAATCAACTCTTTTTAATACACTAACCGGTTTAAATCAAAAAATAGGGAATTTCCCCGGGGTAACAGTTTATAAAAAGACTGGTTATTGCCAGCTTCCGGATGGCCGGACGGCCGAGATCATTGACCTGCCGGGCACTTACAGCCTGTACCCCAAAAGCCAGGACGAATCTATTGTATTTTCTGTAC
>JAQNCM010000404.1 GCA_029237615.1 Mucilaginibacter sp. | reverse complement strand
TTGAAAGAGATTGATATACCTTATCCGAAATATGGTTTTGCCGAAAGTGCGGAAGAGGCATTGGAAGTGGCACATACAGTTGGT
Source organism: Mucilaginibacter sp. (assembly GCA_029237615.1). Classification (GTDB taxonomy): domain Bacteria; phylum Bacteroidota; class Bacteroidia; order Sphingobacteriales; family Sphingobacteriaceae; genus Mucilaginibacter. Next base: position 25,340 of record JAQNCM010000404.1, on the reverse strand, counting down.
TACCCGGTTTTAGTACGGCCAAGCTATGTTTTGGGCGGACAGGGCATGAGCATTGTTATTAATGATGAAGACCTGGAAAAAGCCGTGGTGAGTCTGTTGCGCGCATTACCGGGAAACAGGGTGCTGATAGATCATTTTCTTGATCGGGCCGCAGAAGCAGAATCTGATTCAATAAGCGACGGCGGGGATGTGCATATTATTGGTATGATGGAGCATATTGAACCTGCGGGGATACACTCAGGAGACTCGTTTGCCGTATTGCCGCCGTTCGATCTATCAGACAGTGCCATCGCCCAGATGGAAGAATATACCATTAAAATTGCAAAGGCATTAAATGTGCTGGGTTTGTTGAATATACAATTTGCCATTAAAAACGATAAGGTGTATGTTATTGAAGCTAACCCGAGGGCATCACGTACCGTGCCGTTTATAGCAAAAGCTTATGATGTGCCATATATTAACATCGCCGCTAAAGTAATGCTTGGTGTTAACAAACTTAAAGATTTTACTATTGAACGCAAGTTATGGGGCTATGCAATAAAAGAGCCCGTATTCTCTTTTGATAAATTCCCGGAAGTGAACAAAGAGCTTGGTCCCGAAATGAAATCAACCGGCGAAGCGATACGCTTTATACCAAATCTGCAGGATCCCTATTTCAGGCATTTGTATAAAGAAAAATCGATGTATTTGAGCAGGTAAAGCTCAAAAGCTTAAAGCTGAAAGACCAAAGCGTTGTGCTTTTAGCTTTCTGCTTTAAGCTTAATTTTCAACCATAAGTCCGGTTACCTCGAAGGAGAGCTTTTGCTTAGGATTTGCATTAGCGCCATGTTGTTTGCCGCTGCCTGCCAGGTGCTGACTATCGTCGGCTGTAAACTGTTTCGATACTGTTCCTTCAATAACTACCGACCGGCCTTTCAAATCCATTGGAAGGTTAACATTGTAATCCTTAAAATGGGCTGATATAACTTTCCCCTTACCGGCATCCATATCAAACCATCCACCCTTTTCTTTGATCACTTTAATCACCTTTCCCTTTATAGTGGCGCTTACCCGCGTCTTATTTCCCATAGCGGTCTCTATCTTTGATGCATCCATTAAACCAACTGAACCAGGTTTTGCGCCGTAAACTTTGCCTTGCTGAGGTGATGAAAGAATGGATATGGCTAGTACAAAGAATAATGATATTGCTTTCATAATACTAACTACAACATTAAAAACAAGGCTTGGTTTTTTAAAGGCGAATTTCAATATAACCAAGGCAATTGTATGCCGGAAATTTACTAATGAATTCCCTTAGTTAAATTCTGTTAAAATTCTTTATTAAAAGCAATATTAAGGCTATTATTGCAGTTAAATACCATTCGATTAGTGTAATTCGTATGTAATGAAGATTTTTACCCCTTATTGTTTTATTTGCATGAAAAACCCCTTATTCCGTATATTTTTTTTACCCGCGTTTTTTTTAACCGTATTAATACTAATCAATAGCTGCAAAAAAAGCAGTACAGCTACATCATCCTCAGTAACCGTTCCCGTTGTTATTACTAATGGTACTATTATCAATGTAACTTCAACCACTGCTCAAAGCGGGGGGGTAGTCACCGGTTTTGGAAATGCATCAGTTTTAGCTAACGGAGTTTGCTATAGCGCCACAAACAGCACGCCCACCATTGCTGATGGCAAAACAACGGACCCTATAGTTCCGCAGAATTATCTTTATCCTCCGTTTACAAGTAAATTAACAGGTTTAAAACCCAATACAACTTATTATGTAAGAGCTTATGTTACCAATTCCGCCGGTACCGGTTATGGAAGCGTTATAAAGTTTACTACAGGTTTAACACTTACATCGTTAGTAGCTACTGTAACAACATTTGCAGGTAATGGTGCGCCGGGCTACACAGATGGCACAGGCGTTGGTGCAGCCTTTAATAGTCCGCAGGGCATAGCTGTTGACGCACAGGGAAATTTATTTGTTGCCGATTCATATAATCATTGCATAAGGAAAATTACACCCGCCGGGGTTGTAACTACATTTGCAGGTTCCCAAACACTGGGTCACCAGGATGGGCCTGCTGCAACTGCGCAGTTTTATGCCCCGAAAGGTTTGGCTTTTGATTCGCAAGGGAATTTATTTGTTGCAGATTATGGCAACAATTTGATCCGTAAAATTACACCCGCCGGGATCGTAAGCACTTACGCCGGGAATGGAACAGCTGGTTTAGTCGACGGATCAACGGCTAGCTTAATAGAATTTAATGGCCCCGCAGGAGTAGCACTCGACGCAGCAGGCAACCTGTACATAGCTGATCGTGGCAATAATGTGGTTCGTAAAGTTACCCCTGCAGGCGCAGTAAGTGTACTTGCCGGTACCAATAGTACTACACGTATACCCGGATATGTGGATGCAACCGACTTGCTTGCTGCTTTCCACTATCCAAATTCGCTGGTTGTTGATGCCAGCGCTAATGTTTATGTAGTTGACCAGATAAACGCTGCCATCCGCAAAATTACCACCCCTGCAGGAGTTACCACAACATTGGCGGGCGGCCCTTCGCAGTCTACACTATTCAATATTCCTGCAGGTATAGCTATTGACGCACAAAACAATTTTTATATCACCGATGAAACCGGCCGTGTAATTGAATATACTTCCGCTAATGTTATTTATATCCTGGCAGGCAGTGCCAACGTTTCTGGATTTGTTAACGGCTCAGGAGCTTCCGCACAGTTTAATAGTCCGCAGGGCATAGCAGTTGATGCAAATGGAAATATTTATGTAGCCGACCAGGGAAATAACTGCATCCGTAAGATAACAGTGGCAATAACCAATTAAATATTTATAATTCTTTCAGCTTCATTAAAGCATAAAAAAGCCCGGTGCAGTGTAATGCCTGGGCTATTTTATTTTGCGCCAGTAATTGCTTTACTTCATCGATAGTACAAGTTTCAACAATAATTTCTTCCTGTTCGTCCAGGTGTTGTTCCTGCACCTTTTTACCGCCCTTTGCCAGGTAGCAGGATGTTATATTATTAGCGGTTGAGGGGTTGGCATATACAGTACACAGCAATTCAAAGTCATCAAACTGGTAGCCCGTTTCTTCCAGTAATTCGCGTCGGATGGCTTGTTCGGGCAATTCGCCGGCATCAATCACCCCTCCTGGAATTTCCAGCGAAACAATTCCGGCCGCATGGCGGTATTGGCGTACCATTAAAACTTTATTGTCTTCAGTTATGGCAACTGCGTTTACCCAGTTATTATACTCCAAAACGTAATAATCTTCAACAATATGACCACCGGGCATCTGGCATCTATCGGTGCGCAAGGTGGCCCAGGGGCCTTTATGTATATAATGGGAGGATAGTATTTTCCAGGTAAGATCGTTCATTTTTAAATTTGAAGTTGATCCTGCAAAGAAAAACAATATCTGCAATATATTGACACTGTCCGGCTATGGTGGCGGATAATGTGATCTATCCACATTATCCAGCCTATCCACTTACCGGAAAGGGGCAGGCAGACTATTGCTTTCTTAATGTGTTTACGTTCACATGCGGCCACATAATTATACCCGGGGCATTGAATTTGGGTAAAAAATTAAGGTCGGCTTGTTGTGAGTACTGCAATTGCAAAAAGTTAACGTTATCAGTAAAAACCTCCTCGATCCAGAAAGTAGATACGAAGCGCGATGGGTTTACATGTTGGTCAATAAAAGGAATATTCACTATACTGCCACCGTGATTAGTAGTATCAACCGTAATAGTTGTCACTTTCCCAATTGTTTGGTTTTGAAGCGCTTCCTCCAGTATCATATTGGGGTTTTTTGCGTTAAACTGTCTGAAGCCGGTATTAAGATACGGATCAAGATAGCCCCTCAATGTAGGGTAGCCTATATCTGGCGGAAGGCCATCGATAATGGGAATAGTTGGCTTTCCGGTGGAAGTCACAGCATTGCCAAGCGCTATTACTACATCCCCATGCGGTATGCTGGATTGCCTGGCTATAGCGTATTGTATGGGCAGCGGGGCATCTTGCAAAAGCCCAACAGGCTGTGGCTTTATGTCGCCCATATACAGCCACATGCCATTTTCAATGTGCAGGATACCTTCGGTGGTGTTATCAGTTACGGTAAGGTTATATACCAGGCCGGTGATAAATTGCTCATCCACGCCGCCCCTGTTAGGCACCGGCGCGCCAATAGGTGTAAAGGTTATGGTTTCTGAATAGTTTTGTACCAGTAGTTTAAAGGTGGGGTTGCCATCAGGCTGCCGGGCGGGAACTGCTATCATGTTCCATCCGGTATTTCCCCTCCAGGTTCCTACAAGGCTGGCGAGCGGGCCCAACTGGTCTTCTACTTCTGCTGCGGGTCCGCTTAAGCGGACAAAGCCTTTTGGTAAAGCTTGTGTTTCTGTTGTCATTTGTGATAATTTAGGTTATGAATTTTTAGGTTAATAAACACCATAAAAATAGGTGAACTAAACTAAATGTGCAATAGGTTTTTAGGCTTATTTAATGACCGATGGTTAATCGGGTACACCCTAGCCGTTGATAACGTTTAAAAACAAAAGCCCTTAAAGTTTTACCGTCCAAGGACTTTCAAAAGGTGTTTTTTTCGTCTTTCCGTCTTCCGGACTTTCAGACTCAAACATCTACCAGCTGCCGCTTGATCCGCCGCCGCCAAAATCGCCACCGCCGAATCCTCCAAACCCGCCTCCGTCGTTGCCGCCTCCGTTATCGCCGCCGGAAAAGCCTCCCCAGCCGCCACTGCCTCTGCCCAGCAATGCGCCACCCAGAAACCACCAGAACGGACTTGCGCTGCCCCGGCCACCATAAATACGGCCTCCGCCGCCGCCCCTGCCTCGGAATATCAGGATCAATATAAAAATAACTATAAATATCACAATGAAGATGCCGCCGCCAATTGATTGTTCAGGCTGCTGCGGTTTTTTTGACGATTTGTATTCGCCCTTTATGTATTTCATCAAATCATCCGTAGCGGCGTTCAGTCCTCCGTAATAATCGTTTTGTTTAAAACGCGGGGTAATATCATTTTGGATGATCTCGTGCGTGATGGCGTCTGGCACCGCACCTTCGGCGCCATAACCGGTTTGAATAGTCACTTTGCGGTCTCCAAGGGCAACCAATACCAGTATGCCATTGTTTTTACCCTGCCGGCCAATGCCCCATGCCCGACCAAGTTTCTGGCCATAATCGTTAATGTCATAATCGCCGACTGATTTAATCAGCACCACCGCTATTTGCGTGGAAGTAGAATCATCAAAGGCAACCAGTTTATTTTCCAGCTGCTGTTTGTCACCTTCCGAAAGCGTGTTGGTATAATCTGTTACCAAAGTGCTTGATTTTGGGGGTAATTGCTGTGCAAAAGCCATAAGGCCGGTCAGCAGCAATGAAAATAGTATCGTGAGTTTTTTAAACATTGTTTTAGGTTTATTCGCCATCCATAAAGGTTACATCATCAGATAGTTCATTGGTATCGCCAGACTCATGCGGAAAATATTTTTGCAGGTGATCGCCCGATATCTTCAGTCCTGTAACAATACCTTCAACCAGGTTGCCGTATTTAAAATGCTTCAGCATATCCTCTTTGGTATCATCCCAAAAATTGGAAGGCACCACCTTGTTGATACCTGCATCGCCTATGATGGCAAATTTACGGTCAACCGTAGCCAGATAGATGAGCACACCGTTACGCAGTTTAGTTTTATGCATATCCAACTGGTGAAAATACTTTGCAGCGCGGTCAAGCACATTTTCGCTGCAGGTTTTTTCAATACAAACCCGTATCTGTCCCGAAGTATGCTTTTCAGCCTCTTCAATCGCGGTGCGGATACGTTGCTGTTCCTCGTCGGTAAATACGGCCATGTGGTGAGTAGTTAGTGGTGAATAGTTAGTGATAAGTAGTCAATAGTTAGTTTTGATAGTTAATGGTGAGTAAGTTAATAATTAATGAACAAAACTTTGCGCTCGCTATTCACACTCACTACTCACCATTCACCTAATTAAAATGATACTTTCGGTGCGTTTTGGGCTCCGGCTTCTGCTGCAAAGCTACCTTTTTCGGTAAACCCAAAAAGTCTGGCGGTTATAACGGCAGGAAACGAACGTACGGTGGTGTTGTAATCCTGTACGGCAGCGTTAAAATCCACGCGGGCCACGTTAATGCGGTTTTCAGTACCTTCCAGCTGCGACTGCAAAGTGGTGAAATTGTCGTTAGCCTTTAAAGTTGGATAGTTTTCTGATGCCACCAGCAAACGGCCCAGGGCAGTACTTAGCTGACCTTGTGCAGCCTGGTATTTCTGTATGTTTTCGGGTGTAAGCTTGGTTGGGTCAACCTGTATGGAAGTAGCCCTTGCACGCGCATTGGTAACTTCAACCAGGGTGCTTTTTTCAAAGTTGGCCGCGCCCTTTACGGTGGCAACCAGGTTGGGGATCAGATCGCTGCGGCGCTGGTATTGAGATTGGACTGTGCCCCATTTTGCTTTAACATTTTCCTCTTTGGATACCATGCCATTATAGCTGCATCCGCCTATCAGGCAAATGAATATAATAACACCTAATACTATAAATAGATTTCTCATGATGATAAATTTTTTAGCTTAATGGTTGTGATTTTAGAATAAGACTGCAAAACACATACCGTTGTTACAATCGGCAGATGTTATGCCACTATGGCAATAGCTGTTTTTTGTAAATGTAACTAAAAGGATCGGGGTTTATTGTAGAGGGTATTACAAGTTTAGGCGAGCTATTTTCCTCTTTTTTGTCTGAATCTGAATTTACAGAATTAAAGAATTTATTGAATGCGCTTTAATACTGCTTATCGGCCAGGCAGATATTCTGGTAATTCCATAATTCTGTAAATTCAGATTCAGACAATGATGCAATCCCTGCACAGGACAATCAACTATCCGGAATCATTTCTAACTGCCAAAGCCATAAGCTTTTTCACCACAATTACACTATTCTATTTGATCTGCGCGGTATAGAGATTACTTCATTCTTTGCAATGACGGCGGTGGATTTTTTTGGTTTATTAGTGCTGATTAGCTGTTATCTTTACTAACACAATTTCACATCACATGAAGATAGTAAGAGTACAATACACCACCACGCCTCAATTTGCGCCAATCAACCAGGCAAACATTGCCGCCATTGTGCAGGAATTAAAAGAACTGAATCATCCGGGAATAAAATACGGTTGTTGGCTGCTACCCGACGGAAAAACATTTATGCACTTTGACCAATTTGAAAATGAGGAGGCTCACCAAATTTTAACGTCGTTGGAATCATTTAAAAAATTCGATGCCCAGCTTTGGACAAACGGGTTTGAAGTGGAACCCAAACTGGAACTGCTTGACTTAGTTGCAACTACCGAAGATTAATCGAACTCGCTTTAAGTGGATAGAGCTTAATAAATTTAATACTCATAATTCTGTAAATTGATCTTAATCTGTTTTGGACGCATTGGTAGTAATCTCTAGGAGATATAATTTTCAATCCAATGTGCCTCATTAACTCTCGGGTCATAAACAATTGGCGGAGCAAGGTATGCAGCACACATGTACAGTTCCAATGTGATTTGGGAAACGTCTTGACCAGAGTTTGATAAATCATTTAATAAATCTAAAAGTATATCCTCTTTAAGGGTACCATCTTGTTCCTCAATTTTTTTTATCAATAAAATTGTATCGTTAAATCTTTTATTTTTTTGGTAAATGGGTTCATTAGTTTCAAATATTTTTTTTGATAATAAACCGTCTTTAATAGAACTACTATGCAGACACAATTGCCATTTTTTACAAATTGATAAAACAGCAAATTTTAAGTTATCATTTTCACGCCCGGCATCTTTAATAAAATCATATTCTTTAGAAGCTAAAGCGTATTCCAAAGGTATATCATTAATTTTATCATAAAGAGTATTTTCAGTATCAAACAATTTATAATATTCTAATCCACTGAATACTCCACTAATATCAATTTGTATGTCTTCAGGGATATTGAGCTTTTTTTTGTTTTCTTTCAGATTCAAATAAATTTTAATATCAGAAGCACTTAAAATAGCGCCGGAACCAGTTAAGAAATAATAGAGAGTTGCATTAGTTGCAATATATGCAGAATAGATAGCGTTATTTCTGGCAATGTTTTTTTTATTAAAAAGGAAATATCCATATGCATCTGATACATTTCTATATATATAAAGTGGAGGCCTTTGTTTTCCAAGTTTTTTTTTTGTTTTTGCAGATATCGGAAAATCTAAAATAACTGCAATATTTTCAGGATAAGTTCTAACTAACATCGGAGCTAATGATAATTTATTTAAAAGTCCCATAACACTTAATATAATATCATCTGGCGGAATAACTTTTATATCGATGGAAAAAATTATTTGAGGCTGACTTTTTTTAAAAGCATGCTCAAGTAAAAAAGCCTTTAGAGATTTTAAGCTTATTGGAATATCATTTGTTTTAATAAAATCGAAAACATCATTTATGTTGATTTTTGGTATATTAAAATGTGATGAATATACGGTACGTTCATTAACATTAATTATTGCTACATAACAGTCACAACTTCCGCTAATTAAACTAAATGCTATTGCTATTGACATTAATGTTTCTTTTTTGAATTGCAATTACAAAAATTTCGAACTCCTATCTTAATCAAAAGTGTCGCAATAATAAAAGGGGGTACTTTTATTATTGCTGTAGCTATTACATCCCCCAAGGCGGCGACTAAAACAATTTCATCATCAAAACTGCTGTCTTTAATTTTTTGACAAGCCTTCCATTCATTACAAACTTTATGCTTTATCGTGTTTGATAATTTCTCAAAAACTTTTTTCCCTGCTTTAATTTCACCTTCAGTCATAAAGAAGACTTCTGTATAACTATCGTCATAATGTGGAAGTAAAGAAAAAAGACGGTCCTCGTCTAAAGACAGAAGCTTTTTAATTTGCTCTTTTTCTTCATCACTAACTTTTCTTAGTTTCATACTTAATTTGTAGTTGGTTTAGTTCTGTGTAATTTATGTGATTTAATTGAAATAAATTTATCTTTAAATCCTTAAATCAAATAAATCCCGGTTCAGACAAAAAGCATCGGTATAATACTCTTGCTTCGTGCCCAATGACCAATGATCAAATTGTCAAACCCACGTTACAGCATTCCAATAATCCCGTAATCCTGCTATATTTGGCTTTTTGATCGTAACTGGCATAATGAAGAAACTACTGATCGTCCTCCTGGGCTGCTCAACGCTTATCGCGGCAGCGCAAACAAAATCTACTGGAAACCTTATTCAATATGTACACCCTATTATTGGCACGCAGCGCATGGGCCATACGTACCCCGGCGCTACGGTTCCGTTCGGTATGGTGCAGCTGAGTCCTGAAACAGATACCCCAAGCTATGAGTTGAATGGCAAATATAACCCGGATGTATATAAATACTGCGCGGGTTACCAATATGATGATAAAACGATTGTTGGCTTTAGTCATACCCATTTCAGCGGTACGGGCCACAGTGACCTGGGCGATTTTTTAGTGATGCCAACCGTTGGTCCGTTAAAGTTAAACCCCGGCACTGCTGATAAACCGGGCAGCGGCTATCGTTCGGCTTTTTCGCATCAAAATGAAGTGAGCGAAGCCAACTATTACAAAGTTAAGCTGGATGCAGATAATATTATAGCTGAATTAACTACCAGTACGCGCGTAGGCTTCCATCAATATACGTTTCCAAAATCAGACAATGCACATATTATCTTCGATCTGATGGCGGGCATTTATAATTATCCTGATAAAAATGTGTGGACCTACTTACGGCGGATAAACGACAGCACAGTGGTAGGCTACCGTCAAACCAATGGTTGGGCGCGTACCCGTACGCTGTATTTCGCCATGACTTTTTCCAAGCCGTTTATACAGATGGGTTACAAAAACTTTTCGAAACGGGAGGTTTATGGAGGATTCTGGGGCAAGTTTAACCGGGAGAAGAATTTTCCGGAGATAGCGGGCAGTCAGCTTAAAACGTGGTTTGATTTTAAAACCACTGAGGGCGAAAAGATAAAGATAAAAATGGCCCTGTCGCCGGTGAGCATGGACGGCGCTTTAAAAAACATGCAGGCAGAAGTACCGGGTTGGGATTTTGATAAAGTGAAGAACGATGGCCAGGCGCAATGGGAAACCGAACTTCATAAAATTGTAATTGATGCCGGCAATGACGACAAGATGAATTTTTATACCTCGATGTATCATGCCATGATAAACCCCACTGTTTACATGGATGTGGACGGACGTTACAAAGGCATTGACCAGGAAGTACATAAGGCCGAAGGCTTTACCAATTATACCACCTTTAGTTTATGGGATACGCACAGAGCCCTGCACCCATTATTCAATATAATCGAGCCAAAAAGAAATGCTGATATAGTGCGAAGTATGATGGCGCATTTTGACCAGAGCCCGGAGCATATGCTGCCCATATGGAGTAACTCGGCCAATGAAAACTGGTGTATGAGTGGTTACCATAGTGTATCGGTACTGGCTGATGCGGTTGTTAAAGGCAACGCCCCGTTTGATGCTAACAAAGCGCTGGATGCTTGTGTTACCACCGCAAACCACCGCAGTTATGAAGGGCTTGGCGATTATATAGACAAAGGTTATATCCCCGATGAAAAAAACGGGAACTCTGTTTCTTCCACATTGGAATATGCATATGATGACTGGTGCATAGCCCAGATGGCTAAAAAGCTAAATCGCACCGATATTTATAACGAGTTTATAAAACGCTCACAGAACTGGAAAAACGTATATGATCCTAAAAGTGGTTTTATGCACCCCCGGTTAATGGACGGCACTTTCCGCAAGGCTTTTGATCCGTTTACTACTATAAACCAGGGTTTTATTGAGGGCAATGCCTGGAACTATACGCTGTATGTGCCGCATGACCCGGAAGGACTGATAAAAGCCATGGGCGGCAACAAACGTTTTGTTACCTACATCGACAGCCTGTTCAGCTATAACCTGCCGGATAAATATTTTGCCGAAACCGAAGATATTACCCGCGATGGTATTATCGGCAACTATGTGCATGGCAATGAGCCGTCGCACCACGATGCTTATTTGTACGACTGGACAGACAAGCCCTGGAAAACACAGGAAAAGATCCGCCTGATATTGAAACTGCAATACAAACCAACCCCTGATGGCCTTGGTGGTAACGACGATACCGGGCAGATGAGCGCCTGGTATATTTTCAGCACCCTGGGTTTTTACCCGGTGGCGCCGGGATCAGATCAATATGCAATTGGCAGCCCTGCAGTTAATCATGCGGTGATACAGGTGGGAGATGGCAAAACTTTCACCGTAAACGTTAAAAACCAAAGCAGCAAGAATATCTATATTGAAAAAATAACACTGAATGGCAAGCCGCTGAGTGGATATACGATTAGCCATGCTGATATTATGAATGGTGGCGACATCACGTTTGTGATGGGAGCGAGGCATAAGTAATATTAATTAAGGGATCAGAGAGGATTTGTGTGAGGCCATAGATAAGAAGCTTATCCCGAACTCACGTTAATTAAGGGAAGATGTACTATCCTGCCATACAATGCTGCTCGGTGCTTGTAAGCGTGTTCACCATGCCTTTTAAAATGGCGCGTGCGCGGCATAAGTTGGTGCGCGATAACAACTCAGTGATCCCTAATTTATTACCGATCTCCTGGTGCGAATAACCTTCAATGGCATACATATTAAACACGGAGCTATAAGCCTGGGGTAACTTTTGTATCATCGTTAAAAGGTCTTTTACCTCCAGTCCGTGCGCATTATAACCGTTACTAAGGGAGTTGCCTGTTTCCGGCAGTTCTTCTACTAAAACCAATTGTTTTTGCTTGCGGTAACGTGATATAGCGCAATGTACCATAATGCGGCGGATCCAACCTTCCAGGTTACCCTCGCCACGGTATTTATGGGCATTGTTAAACATTTTTATGAAGCCTTCCTGCAAAATATCCTGGGCTTCGTCTTTGTCACTTGAATAACGCATACAAACAGCCATCATTTTAGGGGCTAAAGTTTTATATAACAGCTCTTGTTGCTTACGATCATTTTTTAAACAGCCTTCCCACATGGCTATTAAACGGGCATCGGTGGTCATCATCTTCAATGTTTTTATACTACTATGCCAACATTGATACCCTTTTTGTAAATATCTGATTTTAAATTAAATAGATAAGTTCATATACTACGAAACTGTTCGTTTTCGTACAGTAGTGATACGCAGGCGAACAAGTCAAAATAATAGATTGACCCAGCCGGAAATAGTACACAGATTTGTGGCTGCTTTACTATTGTTGCTCAATACGAAACACCGGAATCCATTTTTTAATGGAGGTATCAAATATTGAGTTAAAGCTGTTTGATGCGGTTTTATTTAGCGAATGTTGACTGAGATCTTCGTGGTAAAAAAAGTGGTCAACACCAAGCGTTTTTAATAAACTATCCGTTTTTTCGTTTGGAACACTTTTATAGCAATAGATTTTTAGCTTATTATAAAACTTATTCATCTTGATCCTCCTCAGCACTTTTTCCATTTCACTACCCAAAAAGTCATAATCAAAAATAATCAGGTCTGGATTGAGCTCGTAAATGGATGGGAAAATATTATTTAATGAAGAGATATGCCTGATATCCGTATAACCGGTTATTTGTTGTTCCGGAAAGATAGTTGATGCAACTAACAGTATCTTCTTAAAACGTGTACGGATCATGCTAATACCTTAGGGTCAATAAATATAAAATGTAAATTTCATATAATCAAGCCTTTATAAATAAATATTGAAAATCTAATATTTATTTAATATTCGTCGCAAAAAATAAATATATATATAAATATGGCGGTCACTTTTAAGGTAAGCTTGCCTGGTTGCTTTCTTAAATGAAAGCTACCCTTTGCGTAAGCATTTTGAGTTTTATAGCAGCTATTTGGAGCGTAAAAATACGTGCAATAAGCGACTTGATACGGTTAAGTAAGCTTGGGCGGGCAATTGTTTGTACATTAATATCCTCTTTTTTATGAAGATTGCCGGACGGGTCAATAAAATCATCCATTCTTTCTACAAGCATATTTTCCAGTATTATTTTTTTCATAATGTCCGGATCAGAATTTACAATCTCATCTAGTTCTGTTAATTCGTTAAAGGTTGCTTTTCCGCTTTGCTGGCGTTTTATTAAAATATCTAAACGGTCCTGTAAAAAGGTGCGTCGTTCAGGCAGTTTGCGATGGCTCATTTATTACCCCCTTGCTTCTTTCTATGAATCCGTCAAACAGTGTGCCGATTTGTTAAACTACATATTATCAGTATGTTGTATATTGTTCCTTTGTATAATCGCACTATTTTGGTACAGCGGGTGTTCGTTTTTGATCGGTTTTGGGGCTAAAAAATAAAAAATCCATCCTGGTTTTAGGGTGGATCATTTGAGGGGATATCCCGGCGATATATGATAAAACAGGGAGGTTTTCAGTTAATATATATTGAGCTCCCCGTGAGTATTAATTAGTTTGCCACTTTAGCTATCTGGTAACAATCATAAGCCAGGTGCCGGTTGTAGTCGTTAGCAATGCTTTTGTAGCTGAACAAGTCAATTATCGTTCCAATTCCAAACAAGCCACCAGTAAATAAATAAAGTATTCCTAACAGTACGTTATTAGTCATAAACCTTTGTATGCCGGCAAGGCCTAAAAAGCCTAACAAAGTAGCGAGTAAAATATCTATCGGATTTTTTCTGCGGCTATTATAAACGGCAACGAATGTTTGCATCTGATTTTGGGTAAGTCCGGCAGAGGCGTGGTGCAGAAAACTATATTCCTCCATTGTCATGCCTGCAAATGCTGAGTATGAGTTTTGATAAGCGTCCATTTCTTTATTATTTATCGTGTGATTTAATTTCTGATATAAAATTAATTCCGCTAACAGGAAATGACAACTTGAATTAGGCTAGTTGTTTAAAGAAGTCGGTAAAAATGGGTTTTTAAGCGGTGAAAAAGTAGATGTGCAAACGTGCAGATTTTTCAGATGTGCAAGTTGATATGGAGATGTGCAGATTTTAGATATGCAAATGGAGGGAACCCCAACTATTTAGATGATAAATTTTAATTTTTGGATCAAGGCAGATTTAAATAAGGAATAACTAATTATAATTAAATCCCTTATCAAAATTCATAATCACGCTCAACTTTACAGATCCTTACCTTATAATGCTCATACCATTTATCGCGCCCGGTTTTTTGGGCGACAAGATGTCGGGTATTGGCTTTCCAGTTTTTTATATCATCTAACGAGCACCAGTAAGATACGGTGATGCCAACTTCATTTCTTGCAGCCTCTATCCCAAGGTATCCGGGCTGCTGCTTTGCAAGCTCGGCCATTTCTTCTGACATAGCACCATACCCATCGTCGCCTTCGGTACGGAGGGAGGTAAAGATAACAGCATAATAGGGGGCGATTGGTGTATTTGCGATCATAAAAAAGGCTCCTTAAAGGAGCCTCAAATTACAAATATTTTCCTGATTCAATCTTGCTTTTTCACGTTCCGAATTCAGGAGTGGTTACTTCACTTTCTTCAAATTCGTAATCTGTTAATGGCGGACATGAGCAAATTAATGTTCTATCGCCATAGGTGTCATTCACGCGCCCTACTGATGGCCAGAATTTATAGGCGGCAACATATGGCAGCGGGAAAGCAGCTTTTTGACGGGTATACGGATGTTCCCATTCGTTAGCCGTGATTACTGAAGCAGTGTGAGGAGCGTTCTTTAAAGGATTGTCAACCTTATCTGATATGCCTTTTTCTACATTATCAATTTCAAGACGGATAGAGATCATCGCATCACAAAAACGATCCAGCTCATGTTTAGGTTCCGATTCAGTAGGTTCCACCATCACAGTTCCTGCAACCGGGAAAGACACGGTTGGTGCGTGGAAACCATAATCCATTAGTCGTTTCGCAATATCAGTTACTTCTATGCCAAATTGTTTAAATGACCGGCAGTCCAATATCATCTCATGTGCACAACGGCCATTTACACCTGTATATAAAACAGGGTAATGGTGCTGTAGCCGCGTTTTAATATAGTTGGCATTTAATATCGCATAACGGGTTGCATCGGTAAGCCCGTCGCTGCCCATCATGGCTATGTAAGCGTGTGAAATAATGAGGATTGAAGCAGATCCCCATGGTGCCGATGATACCGCATGGATTGATTTTCCTTTATCGATATCAACCACTGCATGTCCGGGTAAATAAGGCACCAGGTGTTTGGCGACACCAATCGGGCCCATGCCGGGGCCGCCGCCGCCATGTGGAATACAGAATGTTTTATGCAGGTTTAAGTGGCATACATCCGCACCTATGTTAGCAGGACTGGTTAATCCAACCTGTGCATTCATGTTAGCGCCATCCATATAAACCTGTCCGCCGTTTTGGTGGATGATCTCACAGACCTCAATAATCGATTCTTCAAATACCCCGTGGGTTGATGGATAAGTAACCATCAAACATGAAAGCTCATTTTTATATTGTTCAGCCTTCGCTTTAAGGTCAGCAACATCGATGTTTCCGTTATCGTCGCATCTTACCACTATTATCTTCATCCCGGCCATAGCTGCTGAAGCAGGGTTAGTGCCATGTGCAGATGATGGGATAAGCGCAATGTTACGGTGACTGTCGCCACGGTCATTGTGATACGCACGGATCACCATAAGGCCGGCATATTCGCCTTGTGCACCTGCGTTTGGTTGCAGGCTCATTGCTGCAAACCCGGTAATCTCGCTGAGCCAGTTATTCAATTCGTCAAACAGCTGCATATAACCGCCTACCTGGTCTGTTGGTGCAAACGGATGCATCTTGCTGAATTCTGCCCAGGTTACCGGAACCATCTCTGTGGTTGCATTCAGCTTCATGGTACACGAACCCAGGGCGATCATTGAATGGCAAAGCGACAGATCTTTTGCTTCCAGCGATTTAATATAACGGAGCATCTCGTGCTCCGAATGATGCGAATTAAATAACGGATGTGTTAAGTAAGCCGAGTCACGTTGCAAACTAGCGGGGATCGCTGTTTGAATGTTTTCTTTCAGCTCGTCAAAACTAACATCATTCAATGATTTGCCTTTTACCCTTGCAAAAAAGCGTACGATGATTTTGATATCTTCAGCCGAAGTAGTTTCATCAACTGAAATAGTTACCGCCGAACCTTTATAATGAAAATTCATTTCATTGTTAATAGCTTCTGCATGTACCGGTCCGGCTAAAGTACCAAGATCGAACTTTAAAGTATCAAAAAAGGACTCGTTCAGTTGCTCGTAGCCAAGTTGTTTTAATGATTCAGCCAGTAAAACTGTTAATCCATGGATTCTTTCTGCTATTAATTTTATCCCGGCAGGGCCGTGATAAACCGCATACATACCAGCCATAATAGCCAGCAATGCCTGGGCCGTACAAATATTTGAGGTAGCTTTATCCCTGCGGATGTGCTGCTCGCGAGTTTGGAGCGCCATGCGTAAGGCATAATCACCGGCGCTATCAATGGTAACTCCTATAATACGACCGGGAATAGAACGCTTATATTCCTCTTTGGTAGCAAAAAATGCGGCATGAGGACCGCCAAAGCCCATAGGCACCCCAAAGCGCTGGGTTGATCCTACTACAATATCGGCACCCCATTCGCCCGGAGGCGCTAAAAGCACCAGGCTCATAATGTCGGCAACCACGGTTAGCTTAATGCCTTTTTGGTGTGCCTTGGCGGCGTATTCGGTATAATTATAAACAGCGCCATCACCTGCAGGATATTGAACAATAGCGCCAAACATGGTATCATTAAGTTCAACTGTGCGGTGATCGCCGATTAATAATTCAATTCCATAAGGTTGTGCACGGGTTTTTAAAATATCAATCGTTTGTGGAAACAGTTCTTCTGAAACAAAAAATATATTCGCGGTTTGATTTTTACGCAGGCTGTATTGCATAAACATCGCCTCGGCAGCGGCAGTACCTTCATCCAGTAAAGAAGCGTTGGCTATCTCCATACCGGTAAGATCAATCACCATGGTTTGGAAGTTTAGCAAAGCCTGTAAACGGCCTTGTGCTATCTCGGCCTGGTAAGGTGTATATTGGGTGTACCAGCCAGGGTTTTCTAATATGTTGCGTTGTATTACGCCAGGCACTATCACATCATAATAACCCTGGCCGATAAAAGATTTAAATACCTTGTTTTTTGACGCTGTTTGCTTTAACGTGTTCAGGTAATCGAACTCGCTTTTTGCCGGTGGAAGGTTGAGCGGAGCTTTTAACCTGATCTTTTCGGGAATGGTTTGCCCGATTAATTCATCAAGCGAATTTACACCGACGGCCTTTAACATTTGGGCGGTATCTGCCTGATTTGGAGCTATATGCCGCGACTGGAATTTTTCCTGGTAATCAATATTCAATTTCATCAACTGGGTGTCCCTTAAATTTAGCGCAAAGGTACAATTTTAGGTAAAGAGTAACAATTGTTAACCTGATAGTGACATTGGTTTTACCTAATTTTTATATATTTATAGTGAATGGTTAAATCAGGCAAATTTTTGCTGTTTGTGTTATTTTTATTGCCAGCAAAGGCAGGCATTGCGCGGCATTTATTAATAAAAGCCAATAAGCCAAATATTTGTAATGCCTGCCAGGTTATTGACGATAAAAATATTTCCATAATTGCAAGCACATGTAACGGAACTGATGGTAAGATATTAGGCATGAGCGGAACCGGCATTGGTGTTTTAAGCTTTACCTGGTATAATTCGAATAACAACATTGTTGGAACGCAAGCAGATTTAACCAATGTGCCGCCCGGGACTTATAAAGTTTTACTGCGCGATGAAAGTAAATGTTTGGCAGTAGAAAAAGACGGGTATGTAGTCCCGGCGATTGATCAGGTTGTTATCAATAATGGCAAAACAATAATCAAAAGTCCTGATTGCAGTCAAACAAATGGCTCCATTACAAATATTGGTATCACGAACGCAGTTTCGTATCAGTGGATTGATGAAGGGAGAGGTATAATTGCGACGACAGCGGATCTTATCCAGGTAGGAGCAGGAACATTTACGCTGATAGCCACCAACAAAGAGGGATGCAGCGCACAAAGTACGTATCACATCAATGGCTCGGGATCATATCCCCAGATAAGCAAAGTAGATACCATCAATGGTAAATGCGGAGAAATTAAAAAATTAAATATAACTTTTAATGTAACCGACAAAGATCCGCTTTATCATTATTTCGTACAGGACCCGGGTGGTGTCCAAATCCAGGTGGGAATAATAGCTTACAGTCCTGATCAGCCTACTAATATCACAGTAGCATTAAAGCCAAATATTAAGTATAACCTTATTGTTACAGATCCAAAAAGTTGTGCGACAGTGGTGGGTACCTATCTTGTCAGCCCTTCAGAATTTTACGTTGATACAAGCCAGGTAACCGTAAGAAATGACGCGTGCGGAAATCATACCGGCGCGATAGTGAATCTCCACACAGTAGGTGCAACTGCAAACCCGCACGGTACTCAATATAAATGGTACGATGAAAACGGTAGCCTGGTAGGGCAATCATTGGAGCTGACAGGCATAAGTGCCGGAACATATACGGTGATAGCCCAAGACCCTGGCGGATGTTCAGATTACAAAAAATTCACCGTTAAGGACAGTACCGTAAATGCAACGGCCCCGGTAGTGAAAAATATAAATCTTTGCCTGCCGGGAAATGCGTTAATATCAGTAGATAATGTTGATGGCAAAGGCGGTTTTAAATTATATGATGCTAACAATGTTTTTATATCAAAGGATAGTATTGGGCAGTTTTCGGTCAATGTTAAACAAACTACCGGTTACTTTTTAACCCATACTATTGGCAAATGTGAAAGCCCGCAAACGCCTGTTACTGTTAATGTTGCCCTGCCAAATGTGATAATCCCAAATACGTTTACGCCTAACAATGATGGTATCAATGATTTATGGATAATTAAAGGCCTTGAACAGTTTCCAGATGTTACGGTTGAGATATTTAACCGTTACGGGCAACTGGTTTTTCAATCAACCGGTTACGGTAAGCCGTTCGATGGACTCTTTAACGGCAAAAAGTTACCAAACGGTACATATTATTATACCCTTGATGTGCACAAGTCTGTTTGCATGGGCAAAGTGTCAGGCAGTTTAACACTAATCAGGTAAGTGATTTGTTTAGGCAATTGCCAGCTGCCTTAAATACATTTGTATTGTATTTTCCAATCCATAATATAAAGCGTCGCAGATCAGCGCATGACCTATGCTTACTTCGGCAAGGCCGGGGATGTTTTCAGCAAAATATTTAAGATTGTGTAAATCAAGGTCGTGGCCGGCATTGATCCCTAATCCTGATTTTTGAGCAACTTCTGCTGCCTGGATGTAGGGTGCAATCGCAATTTCTCTGCCCTGGTGATAGTGGAGTGCGTAAGCTTCGGTGTATAGCTCGATGCGGTCCGTACCGGTTATTGCGGCGGCTTCAACCATCCCAGGAATTGGATCAACAAATATTGAAACCCTGATGCCTGCATTTTTAAACATGGCAATCATATCTTTTAAATAATGCCGGTTGGTGATCGTATCCCAGCCATGGTTGGACGTGATCTGTCCTAAAGCATCGGGCACCAATGTAACCTGTTCGGGCTTGTTTGCTAAAACCAGATCAATAAACTTTTGTTCCTGACAATTACCTTCAATATTAAACTCGGTGGTAACTATTTTTTTTAGTTCAAATACATCATTATACCTGATATGCCTTTCATCAGGCCGGGGATGCACGGTTATTCCTTGCGCTCCAAATCGTTCGCAATCTTTTGCTACTTGTATAAGGTCGGGATTGTTGCCGCCCCTTGAGTTACGCAGGGTGGCAATTTTATTGATATTGACAGATAAACGGGTCATACGCTGCAAAGGTAACTAACCGGATGTTAATTCTACTGCTATTACGTAATCAAACAAAATAATGACATCTATGGTTTTATACATAAATTTCAAACCAATTAATTTTTGTAAATGATTTATAAAGCCGCTACTTTATTCGCAATTTGTCTTCTTTCTTTTTCTTCCTCTTTTTCCCAGGCAGCTTATTCGTCCATAAAAAATTACGCGGTTTTTTATGCATCTGCAAAACGAAATAAAACGGATTGGTTTGCTATCCGCAAGTTTGAAAATTCAGGTAAGACATATTTGTTACTTGTTGATCCGGATGAGCTGGAAACAAAGGTTGACGAAGCTGCTCTATATAGTTTAAGTGCTATGCCCATGGCACAGGCGCGGTTATATTATTACAAATCAACCTATGAAAAAGCTTTAAGAAAAGCGGAACAGCGATCAAAATTGATTCAGGACGCGGGTATTCAAAGCGGTATGCCAAAGGAAACAGGTATTAGCTTAACGGCCGACCTTTGCCCTTCAAGCCGCCCTTTAGACCGTAGAATATTTACCGACATATTTCAGCAATTTCAAAAGGTGGAACAACCCGTACCTGTTGCTTTATCGATAACGGGTATATGGATGCGCGACCATCAGCCCGATCTTGCCTGGCTAAAGGAATTGCAGGTAAAAAACCAGGTAGTTATTACGTGGATCAATCACTCTTTTAATCACCGTGTAAGCCAGACCTTGCCCTTAAAAGAAAACTTTTTACTGGAACGCGGAACTGATATCAATTTTGAAGTATTGGCAACGGAACAGGCAATGCTAAAAAGTGGCTTGCTGCCTTCTGTGTTTTTCCGGTTTCCGGGTTTGGTATCAGATCAGCAGCTGATTTATAAGATAACCGATTTTGGATTGATACCAATTGGCAGTGACGCCTGGCTTGCAAAAGGCCAGCAGCCACAGGCAGGTAGCATTGTATTAATCCATGGCAATGGAAATGAGCCGATAGGAGTAAATGATTTTATCAATTTATTAAAATCAAAAACTAAATCGATCGCCAAAAAGCAATGGCTGATTTATGATTTGCGGGAGAGTGTGGAAAATGAATTTGAAGGTAGCAGTCCTTCGGTTTATTGAAACATGTTATAAAATAATTTTTAAAAGGTTTCTTTTGAACTAAAAGATTCTTCTAAGGCTGTAACCAGATCCTGGATACTGATCGGTTTAGATATAAAGAAGTTCATGCCTGCGTCTATACAGGCGATTTTATCCTCTGCCATTGCACTGGCAGTCATAGCTATTATAAAGGGCTGGGCTAAATTATTTTTGCGTATAATTCGGGTAGTTTCTAAACCATCAAGCTCAGGCATCTGCACATCCATTAAAATCACGTCAAAAAATTTTGTTTCAATTGCTTCCAGCACCTGGTTTCCGTTGTTTACAATCAAAGGGTCATATCCCAGTTTAGTAACTACTTTGGTAATCAGTTTTTGATTGATGAGATTATCTTCTGCAATCAAAATACTCATCGGAAACTTTTGAGAGAAATTTTCGGAAAGCAATGTGGCCGGTATTTTTTCAGGTGCAGATGGTTCCTTGTGCATTATTTCTGTCTGAATTATGTTGTATAGTTGTTGCTGTTTTATGGGCTTTAACAGTATTTTATCCGGGTATTCTTTGTTTTTCTTATCAAGCACAGAACATACGAGGATGACAGGTAAATTTTTGTCGGTATTTTTAATAGCTGTCGTTAATTCAAGCATATCCGTTCCAGCCAAATTGGTTCCGGTTATTACTAAGTTAAATTTGGCACCATCTGTTAAATAGCTTAAAGCCTCGTTTGCAGACGACGCACAAACCGGAGCTAAGTTCCATAGTTTAAGCTGATTTTCTAAAATTCCCAGCGCTGTTAAATTTTGTTCTATTAATAATATCCGCTTTCCCGATGCTCCCTTTATAACATAGGTTTCATTATTTGTTGTTTTACAGACGCCGGTTTGTATGTTAAAAATAACTGAAGTCCCTTTTCCCGGCTCGCTTTCAATAGCAATCCGGCCACCCATTAGTTCAACAAGACGCTCGCATATCACCAGGCCTAAACCTGTTCCCCCGTGTTGCCTGGTAATGGATGCATCAACCTGCGAAAACGCCTTAAACAACCTTTGCAATTTATCATCAGCGATGCCAATTCCTGTATCTTTTATCGAAAAACCAACATTTAATACATGGTCATTTTTTTCTATCAGGGTTATTTCAATTAATACCTGGCCCCTGCTGGTAAATTTTATAGCATTATTTACCAGGTTTAATAAAATCTGCCTTATGCGTAATTTATCGCCAATCAGATTTATAGGAATCTGGCGATCTATTTCATATAAAAGATCCAGTTGTTTCCTGGCGGCAGCTTCCGAAAACAGATCAAGCACGTCCTCTACACACTGTCGCAGATTAAAAACATGGTTGTCCAGCTCCATTTGCCCCGATTCGATTTTAGAAAAATCGAGGATATCATTTATTACATTCAACAGGCTTTCGCCGCTAACTTTTATAATGTCGGCATATTCACGCTGCTCATCATTCAAAGGTGTTTCACAAAGTAAAGTAGTCATCCCTAATACACCATTCATCGGTGTTCTTATTTCATGACTCATAGTAGCCAGGAACACACTTTTTGCTTTATTTGCCTTTTCAGCTTCTTTTCTTGCCTGTAATTCGTGCTCCTTTTGATCCTGCAGCCTATCATTTAACTCCAGCAGGTAATCTGACTGCGATTGCAATTCTTCCGACTGTGCCTGTAATTCCTCGTTTAACACCTGTAGTTCTTCAGATTGGTTTTGAAGCGCTTCGGATTGTTTTACTACTTCGGTTGTTTGTTCTTTAACAAGTTTTTGCAGTATTTTTTGCTGCGTCTTTATTGCATAAACCCGGTAACGATAATAACTGTAAGCAGCAACTATTATAATAATCAGCATAATTATTCTGAACCACCATGTCATCCAGAAAGGCGGAACGATAATTATTTTGATGATGGCCGGGCTATTATTCCAAAGGCCATCGCTATTTGCCGCTTTAACTTTAAAAGTATATTCTCCCGGATTAAGGTTTGTATAAGTAGCCTTTCTTTGATTACCAACGTAATTCCAATCTTTCTCAAATCCCTGTAACAGATAGGCGTACGAATTCATTTCCGGTAACGTATAATTCAGCGAACTGTATTCTATGGTAAATACAGATTCACCATAGTTAAGCCTGATAACATTAGTTTGAGTAATTGATTTTTTAAGGACCGAATTGTCTCCGATTGGCACTTTTTTATTGAATAATTGGAAATCGGTAAACACCACATTATGGCTATGGTTGTTAACTACCAAATAATGGGGATCAATTAGGTTGAAACCATTGTGACCGCCAAATAGCAACCTGCCATTTGAATCATTTAATACAGATCCGAGGAAAAACTCATAGCCCTGGAGATTATTTGAGGCGTTGTATTTTCTGAATTCAGTAGTATTGGGTTTAAAATTAACCAGGCCCTTGTTGGTACCAAGCCATATAAATCCTTTTTCGTCCTCTGTAACGCTGTTTATTATTGAATAATCAGCTTCGCCGGGAAAAGAATAAGGGATAAACTTTTTTGTCTTCCGGTTATATAAATTAAGCCCACCACCCAATGTGCCAACCCATATATTTTCTTTATTGTCCTCAAATATCGAAAGAATGATATTTGAGGTTAAATTGCTGTTGTATACTTTAAAATGGCTAAAGGAATCCTTTACGGGATCATATACATTTAATCCGTCGAAGGTTCCAATCCACATATTATTTTGTTTATCTCTGTAAATAATTCTAACGTCATTGTTAGTTAAGCAGTTAAGCGTATCAGCGGGGTTATAGCGATATCGCTTTATAATTTTTGACTGATGGATAATGTTGATTCCGTTATTGTCCATGCCAACCCATATATTACCTGTCGTGTCTTCGGCAAGGCCAAATACGATGTTGCCGTTTATTTCATTTGGCTTGTTGCCCGTTGCAAAATGAATAAGCTTTTTTGTTTTATAGTCAATTACATCTAAGCCCGATGCATAATAACCAATCCATAGATTTTTCTGCTTGTCTTGAAAAAGTTTAAGTATATGTTTTCTGTTTACTGAGTTTTTGTATTCAGATTTTGTGTAAGGATGAGTGAATTGTTGGGTGGTTTTATCGAAAAAATTCAGGCCGCCACCGTCAGTTCCTATCCAATAACCCTTGTCGGTTTCGGCAAACGAGGTAACGATGTTATTGCTTAATCCTTTGGCATCTCCCGCAATTTTATAAAAATGTTCAAATGATGATAAATTGGAATCATGATACCTCACTCCAGACTCGTACGTTCCTGCCCATAAAATGCCCAAACTGTTAAATAAACAGTTGATGGAATTATTTTCATTTATGTTAAGCTTGTCATCATTAATATAATGAATAAAGGTTAACCGATCTTCATCGAAAGCATCTAAACCATCCTCTGTACCAACCCATATCCTCCTATCTTCTCCGTAGCACAATGCAAATACATTGTTATTTATTAATGAGCCGGCGCTGCCAGGCTGATGAATAAAATGCGTGAACGAGTGATTTGTTACGTTGAAAATGGAAAGCCCGCCGCCGGCGGTACCAATATATAAATTGCCGTCCTGCTTTTTTAAAAGTGCATTAACCGGATAGGGGTCTGATTTATCAGGATAATTTTTTGCCAGACCGGTAATGTAATTAAACTCGACAAGACCAGCAGTTGTGCCCAGCCATAAGTTATCGTCATTATCTTCTGCAATGGAAAAAATATGATGAGAAGCAATATCATCGCGGTCTTTGGTGAACAGGTATCGTTTGATTTTTTTTGTCTTTACATCCAACAGATTAAGGCCCGAATAGGTGCCTATCCATAAATTATTGCGCTTATCCTGGTAAATGGTATTTATAGCACTGTTTGATAGCGTACCCGGATCCTTTTTGTTCGCTAATAAATTGGCAAATGAATTTGTATTTGGGTCGTAAAGGCTTAAGCCGCCGCCGCTGCCTATCCAGATATTACCTGCCTTATCTTCAAAAATCGTGGTTACATTGTTTGAAGATAAAGAACGTTTATCATTTTTATCGTGGTGGAAGGCAGTAAAATTGTATCCGTCAAACCGGTTTAAACCATCATCAGTAGCAAACCACATAAAACCTTTACGGTCTTTAATAATGCATTTTACATCGCTTTGCGAAAGACCGTCGGCTATTGTTAATGACGAAAACTTAACCGTTTTGTATTGTCCGTAAACATCATTATGAAAGAGGCTGAAGACACTTAATATCC
>JAQNCM010000490.1 GCA_029237615.1 Mucilaginibacter sp. | reverse complement strand
GGCTACGGGCCGGGCCGAGGGCACGGGCGAGGGAGACGGCATGCAATCCACGAACCGGAGAGGGCGGTGTAGTATGAGTAGTCCGTCAACCCGGCATAGCCCTTGGGCAACGCCTGGGCGATGGCCTCGCCCTGGGCGAGAGCCTCACGGGCGACGCGATAGGCGTCGAGGCGCTCGTGCGAGGAGCGAGGCGGCGGCGGGGACGAAGGAGTGGACATGGGGGGCACCTTTCGCCGGCCTCTTGCGGGGGCCGGTCTTTGGTGCGCCAGGCAAGCTTGGGTGAGGAGGAAGCCGATGTAGAAAGCTGAAACTTCACGATGGAACCCATGGAGGTCTCGTGGATCTCCCCGGCCAAGGCTCTGAGATCCTGACACCCGCTCCGAGCCGCGGCCGATCCCACGGGGATTTCGGGGTCACGCTCGCCGCAGATTGTCCAGAAAGTTTTGACCCGTCCGGTCCGGTTCATGCGTCTACAGCCTCGCATGACGGCAACGACGCCTGGACAGTTGATCGACATCGCCGGCCCCGTCTTCGAGCGACGGTGCGCGGGGCGAGACATGGTGCTGTTCTGCCGCGGGCTGGCCGTGGCGTCGTTCCGGCAGGGCGATTCCATCGGGCGCGACATCTCCATCGCCACGCTGCTCCGCGTTGGCCATGGGCTGAAGACCGACACGATCGCGGAGCTGTGCGATGCGAGCCACGGCGGGGTCTGCGAGGTGCGGCGGCGTTTGGCCGAAGGAGGTGTCGACCGTGTCGTGGAGCGTGCGCGTCAAGGGGCGCCGCGCAAGGTGGTGGGGGCCAACGAGGAGCGTCTGCGCGAGATGCACGCCAGCGGCGTGAGCGGGCGGGAGATCGCGAAGGCGCTCGGCGTCTCGAAGTCACTCATCGCCACGGAGGTCAAGCGCCTGAAGTTGTCTTCGCGCGCGAAGCAGGGGGCCCTGCCAATGACCGCGCCCCCTGCCGCGTCGGAGGCGGCGCACGCGGTCGTCCACCACGTGGTGGCGCTGCCCGGCGGCCCGGTGGCGCCTGATGAGACGAGCGAGGACGCCGTAACGCAGGCGCCCTCGTCGGAGTCCGAGGTCGACAGCGCCGAAGAGGCGGCACTCGATGTGTTCGAGGCGGCGCTCGATGCGCTCGAAACGAGCGACGAGGCACAGCCGGCTCCCGTGGAACTGGTCGCCGGAGCTCTGCTCGCGAGCGGCCCCGCGGAGCACGCGAGCCGCTATGCAGGCACGCTGCTGCTGTGCGCCGCCGCCGCCGTGCTTGGTGTCTTCTCCGCACTCGACGCGGCCCACGTGGCTCGACCCGTCGATGCCGTGTACGATGCCCATCAGGTCTTCGTGGCATTGCTGGCGGCGTGGGGCGCCGGGTACGGCTCACTCGAGGCGATGCACGAGCGCGACGCGCGCGCGTTGGGTGTGATTCTGGGGATCGAGCGCAGTCCGAGCGTGCGCACGCTGCACCGAGCCATCGCGCAGATGAGCGCTCGGAGCGACGCCGTCGAGCTCAACGCCGCGTTGATGCGTGGGGTGCTGTCTGCGCGCCTG
The DNA here is from genome assembly GCA_029237615.1 of Mucilaginibacter sp. Taxonomy (GTDB): domain Bacteria; phylum Bacteroidota; class Bacteroidia; order Sphingobacteriales; family Sphingobacteriaceae; genus Mucilaginibacter. The sequence goes on along the minus strand of JAQNCM010000490.1, from coordinate 1,449 downwards.
CCGGAGCGGCTGTGGTTCGGGCTGGACGGCCACTTCAAGGCGTACTCGGGCACGGAGCCCATCGACAAGGGTTGGGACAGCAAACGACGTCTCGCCTCGAAGGGCATCGCCGACGTGGTCGTCACCGACGCGCACGGGTTCACCTGGGCTACGCACCCCGTCGCCGCAGGGTCAGGGCTGAGCCAACATCTCGCGGAGACCGCGCGCACGCTGCGCGGCGTCCTCGGCGACGACCGTCCCATCGTGGTGACCTTTGATCGAGGCGGTTTCGACTTCGCCATCCTCGACACGCTCGCTCAGGCCGGCTTCCACTACGTCGGCTACGTCCCGGCGTCGGTGACGTTGCCCGACCTCGGCGCCATCGCTCCTGCCGAGGAAGGCGTCGGCGAGGTGGCTTGGGAGCATGGACGGCTTCACCATCGGGCACGACTGATCGCCGAGCGCGATGGGACGTCGCTCATCCCCGTGGTGACCAACCTCCCGACGCTCGTCGACACCGCCACCGTCGTGCAGGAGCTCCGCACCCACCGCGGCGCGCAGGAGAACTCTTTCAAGGCGGCGCGGTCGTTCGCTCACATCGATCGGCTCGTCGATCGTGGCGGCGCGCGCCGTGGGCCTGACGATCGGCTCGTTCCCAATCCTGCACGTGCTGTGCTCAAGAACGAGCAGGAAAAGGTCGCGGTGCGCATCGCCACGCTGGCAGAGGAGACGCCTGCCTCCGGCGGTCGCTCGTACAAGGACATCCACGACGATCGCTTCTGGGCCGATGTCGAGAGCGCGCGCATCGAGCGCGAGCTGCACGCCGCTCCCGCGAAGGTGCCGCGCGTGACGATCGAGCCCGACGCTCAACGAGCCCAGCTCAAGACACGTCATCGCCTGCTGCTCCAGCCGCTCAAATTCGCCGCCGACAACGCGCGCCGATGGCTGCTCGGCACCCTCGGCACCGCTCTCGCGCCCAGCGATAAGTCGTGCGACTTGGAGACCACGGCGCGCACGCTGCTCGCACTGGTGCGCGCACCGGGCACGGTCCGCTTCGAAGACGAGCAGGTCGTCATCACGCTCGAACTGCCTCTTCCGCGGACTCCCCATGCCCGCCTGGCTGCTGCGCTCGTCGCACTTGACGCGCACGCGTTGCTGTTCCCCGACGGACGCCGGCGCGTTCGGTTTCGACTCGCGCCGCGCCCGACCCGCACGGACATTCCGGGACGCAACCTGGGCACGATGTGACGCTTCCGCGGTCAATCCGGCTGGACACAGGTGTCAGGATCTCAGAGCCTCGGGATCCCTGGTGCCGGCCACCCGGCCCGGACAGCCGCCCTCCGGGCCCCCGTCCGGGAGCGAGCCGCCGCTGCCATTCACCGCGCCGCCGCTGCCATGCGGGGCGCCGCCACCGCCGGTAGCAGCGCCGCTGCCGCCGCCGCCGTGGCTGCTGCTCTGCGCGGACGACGT